>DASWNS010000463.1:0-26540 GCA_036399115.1 Pyrinomonadaceae bacterium
CCCCGACGGGCGCACGCTCCTTGTAGGCGAGAGCAATCACAATCGCATTTTGAGCTACGACATACACGCGCCGGGCAAGGCGGGGAAGCGGCGCGTCTTCGCAAACCTCCCCACGAAAGCGGGCGAACAGATCGCCAACGAACCGGACGGCATCTGCCTCGACGTGGCCGGAAATCTCTACGTCGCGCATTACGGCATGCGACAGGTGCAAGTGCTGAGTCCCAACGGGCGACTCCTGCGCCGTTACGCGGCGGGAAATCTCACCACGAGCAACGTCGCCTTCGGCGGCGCGCGCATGGACCAACTCTACGTGACGGGCGCACTCGCCGACGAGAAGACCAGTCGCGGCGGCCTCTTCCGCCTCGACCTCAAAGGCGTACGGGGCTTAAAAACAGTGACGAGTGACAAGTGACGAGTGACGAGCGAGAACCAGATAAAAGTGCTGCCGTCGTTGTGACTTTCATGTGCGACAAGTGATGAGAAGGAAGACAAGTTTAAAGACAGTGTCGCTGTTTTAACTTCTCACCTATCACTCAACACTGTCTTAACTCGTCGCTTGTGACCTGGCACTCGTCACTGCTTTCATTATGCGAGCTATACCGACTCTTAAAATCAGCATTTCGGGCGTGCGCGGCGTCGTCGGCGAGTCTCTGACGCCGACGCTGCTCGTGCGCTTTGCGCAGGCGTTCGGGACGTATACGGGACCCGGAACGATTGTCATCGGGCGCGACACGCGTACGTCGGGCGAGATGGTGCGGCAGGCGGTTGTGGCGGGTCTGTTGTCGAGCGGTTGCCGCGTCGTCGATCTGGACATCTGCCCTGTGCCGACCGTGCAACTGCTCGTGCGCGAGCAACGCGCGCGCGGCGGCATCGCCATCACGGCCAGCCACAACCCGGCTGAGTGGAACGCGTTGAAGTTCATCAACTCCGCCGGACTCTTCCTCGCCGATGCGCAGGCGCGCCAACTTCTAGACATCTATCATCAGGGCGAATACCGCAAGGTGGCGGGCGCGGAGATGCGCGCCGTAGAGCCTTCGGCGGGCGCGATTGATCTTCACATCAAAGCCATCCTCGACGCGCTCGGCGCGCTCCCCGCGAGGCCGACGGGCGCGCGCAAACTGCGGGTCGCCGTGGACTCCTGCAACGGGGCGGGGTCAATCGTCGCGCCGCGCCTGCTCGATGCGCTCGGCGTCGAAGTCGTGCCGCTGAACGTGACGCCGGACGGCCTGTTTCCGCGCGGCGCAGAGCCTATCGAAGAGAACCTCGACGCGCTCGCGGCGGCGGTGCGCGAACATGACTGCGACGTGGGCTTCGCGCAGGACATGGACGCAGACCGCCTCGCCATCGTCTCCGAGCGCGGCGATGTGATCGGCGAGGAGTACACGCTCGTACTCGCGGCGCGCTACGTCCTCAGTCGTGAACGCGGGGCGGTCGTGGCAAACCTCTCGACGACGAGTGCGCTCGATGCTGTGGCCGCGCGCTTCGATTGTCCCGTCTATCGCTCGAAGATCGGCGAGGCCAACGTGGCGGAGGAGATGTTGCGGCGCGGCGCGGTCGTCGGAGGCGAGGGCAACGGCGGTGTCATCTACCCGCGTATCAACTTCGCGCGCGACAGCCTCGTCGGCATGGCGCTCATCCTGCACCTGCTCGCCGAGACTAGACGCACCATCTCTGAACTCGTGGCCGAACTCCCGCGTTCCTACATGGTCAAGGAGAAACTCGCCTGCCGCTCGGACGCCGCGCGTGTCGCGCTCAGAATGGTGAGAGACGTATACGCGCAGTATGCGATGGACCTGCGCGACGGCGTGAAGGTGACGACGCCCGACGGCTGGTTTCTCGTGCGCGGCTCAAACACCGAACCGATCATCCGTATCGTCGCCGAAGCCGCAGACCGCGAGCGGGCATGGCGCATGATCGAAGACGTGAGAACACGCGTGCTCGCGCGCCTCGCTCCATAGAGTTTGAAATTTTCAAACTCCAACTCATCTTTTCCTTTGCGCTTTTGCGCCTGAACGCAGTTTAAGCGAAGCCGTTTGGAGAGCAATGTATGGACACGCAGGCGGAAGAGCCGGGAGGGCGAGAGGCGGCGGCGGGGCGTCTGCTTTCGCTCGACGTGTTTCGTGGCCTCACCATCGCAGGGATGATCCTCGTCAACAATCCCGGCAGTTGGGAAGCGATTCATCCGCCGCTCGAACACGCCGCATGGCACGGTTGGACGCCGACCGATCTGGTCTTCCCGTTCTTCCTGTTTATCGTCGGCGTCTCCATCGCGCTCGCGCTCGCGCGCCGCGCCGAAGCGGGCGGGACGAAGCGCGACCTGTATCTCAAGATCGTCCGGCGCACCCTGATCATCTTCGCGCTAGGCCTCGTGCTCGCGGGCTTTCCCCGCTACGAACTCTCCACGCTGCGCATCCCCGGCGTCCTCCAACGCATTGCCGTCTGCTACCTCGTCGCCTCCGTCATCTTCCTCAATACGAAGTGGCGTGCGCAGGCGTTGATCGCGGCGTCGCTCCTGCTGCTCTACTGGGCGTTGATGCTCTCGATCCCTGTGCCCGGCTACGGCGCGGGCGATTTGAGCATGGAAGGAAACCTCGCGGCCTACCTCGACCGCGCGCTGCTCGGGCGTCATACATGGAAGCCGCTCTACGACCCGGAAGGCATCCTCAGCACGATCCCCGCGATTGCCACCGCGCTCTGCGGCGTGCTCACAGGCCACTGGCTGCGCACGCGCCGGAGCGATCTCGATAAAGTGGCTGGCATGTTCGTCGCGGGCGCGTCGGGCGTGTTGGCGGGCTGGGCGTGGGGCGGCTGGTTTCCCGTCAACAAGGCTCTCTGGACGAGTTCATACGTTCTACTAACCGCCGGACTCGCGCTGCAATTCCTCGCCGTCTGTTACTGGCTCGTGGACATCAAGGGCGTGCGCCGCCCCGCAAAGCCCTTCCTCATCTTCGGCTCCAACGCGCTCATCATCTACTTTCTCGCGGAACTTTTCTCGCGCATCATCTCGCTCATCACGCTCCCGCGCGCCGACGGGGGCAGGGTGGATTTAAAGACGTACATCTACGAAAACGCTTTCGCTTCGTGGGCGTCGCCCGAAAACGCCTCGCTCATGGTTGCCGTCTGCATCGTGCTGCTCTGGCTCGGCGTGGCAACGCTCCTCTATCGCAGGCGAATTTTCATCAAGGTCTAAAAAAGCTCCGCGCCGGAAGTTCGTTACTAAATAAGAGAGACAATCTCAACCAACGAGTCACGCCCTCGCCAGCGAACTTCTTCAACCCTTGACCGCTTGGCAGCACGTCTGTCAACGTCGCGTCATAGATTCTTTAAAGAGCTAGTCCGTCAGGCACATATTTATGGGAGCGTTCGGCAAATGGCTCATGCATGACGATCAGAAAGGACTCTGGGAAATTCTGTTCGCTTGCGTTCTGAACATAGTTCTCCTCGTTCTCGTCGGACTGCTGCTGTGGCCTCTGGGCAAAGCGATGCTGGCGTTTCGTCTGGCGCAGGGCTATGGCATCTTATGGCTCGTTATTGATGTGACCGGCCTGCTGGTTATTCTTCTGCAAAAGTTTTTCGGCGTGAACCTGTATGACCATGCGGACGCTTACGTAAACTCGAATCTCGCCGTCAGTTGCTTTTTGCAGACCGGTTGGTCGGCCTTCGCCGCGCTCACGTTGCAGCACTTCGTCGCGGGCGCGTCAATCTGGATCGCGTCGAGCCTGTATCTCGTCGGAGTGCTCTCGTGTCTCGTCGCCTTCTATGCCGTATCTTCTTTCTACCAGGGGCACATCTACAGGTTGATCAGCCTGCCTCTCGCCTTGATCAGCTTCGTCGTGTTCAGCGTGTGGCCTGCCGGTGGCCGCCTGTTATATGGATGGTTCTTTAACCTTTTCGGCGCATACGCGCCCTGACCATGCGGCGTGCGCTTAAACAAACGAGAGTGATATGACAAACGACAACAGCAAAGCGACTGATGAGGCACAAATTCGCGCGTTCATCGAGGAACGGATCAAGGCCGTGAACGACAGGGAGATCGAAAGGCTGATGTCTCAACACGCGCCGGATGTCTTGATGTTCGACGTTCTCGACCCGCTGCGATACATCGGAGCAGAGAAGGTTCGAGAACGCGCCGCGCAGTGGTTCTCCCGGTATCGAGGGTCAATCGGCTACGAGGTGCGCGACCTCAACATCGAGACGGGCGAGACGGCGGCCTTCTGCCATTACCTCTATCATGTCAGCGGGACGATGACGAACGGGCGAGAAGTCGGCATGTGGGTGCGCTCGACCGTCTGCTTCCGCAAGGTTGACGACGAGTGGATAGTCGCGCACGAGCATACTTCCGTGCCCTTCGACGCGGAGAGCGGAAAAGCGTCGGTTGATCTCAAGCCGTAGTTAAGGGGCTGAGAGATGAAGACTGTGCGCTGGGCGGGAGCGTGGCTCATCCGCGCCCCGCGAAATGAAGTTTACGCCTTGATGACAGACTTTGAGCGTTGGCCGGAGACGCTGCCCGGCATCGTGGAACAGGCGCGCGTCATTAGCCGGACGGACACCGCCGTTGTCTTGGAGGGTGATTTCAACCTGCAAATCGACAAATGATCAGGCTCAGGAGCGTCGCTCGTAAACCGTCGCGCGGAAAGTGTGTGCGAAAACGAACGTTCGTGCTATATTGAGCGCGAGTTATGATGAGCACCGAAGTTGAACAGATGAACGGGGGGCGGGGGAAAGCCGCTCAGGCACGCAAGGCGCGCGGCGAGCGCACGCGTCAGACGATTCTCGAAGTGGCCGTGGATGTGGCGTCGGCGGAGGGGCTTGAGGGGCTGACCATCGGGCGTCTGGCCGCCGAACTCTCGATGAGCAAGAGCGGCCTGTTCGCACACTTCGGCTCGAAAGAGGAGTTGCAACTGGCGACCGTCGAGGCGGCGCGCGAGATTTTTATACGCGAGGTGATCCGCCCGTCCTTCGCGTCGTCGCCAGAGGGACTCCCGCGTCTCTGGAAGCTGTGCGACGTGTGGCTCGCTTATGTGAAGGGCGAAGTCTTTCGCGGAGGCTGTTTTTTCGCCGCCGCCGCAGCGGAGTTTGACGGTCGCCCCGGACTCGTCCGCGACCGCGTGGCAGGGATCATGAAAGAGTGGCTCGCCACGCTCCGGGGGGCTATCGCCGAAGCGCGTGAAGCGGGGCAGCTAAAAGAGGAGGCAGACTCCGCCCAACTCGCCTTCGAACTGAACGCGCTTGAGATGGGAGCCAACTGGGCTTTTCAACTTTACGGAGACAGGCTGGCTTTCACGCGTGCGCGCGATGCGATCCTTGAACGCCTGCGCCGCTACTCCACCGCGAGCGGCGCGCGCCTGTTGCCGCCAGCCGGAAAGGGCGGAGGCGTTCGTCGTGCGCCGCGTGCGAAGCGAGGTGAGAGTCGAACATGAACGCGCCGGAACCGCATCATTCAACTCCTCTGATCTTCGAGAGGCAGGCCAGTTGGGAGGGGATCAGACTCGCGCATTATCGTTTTCACGCGGGCGTCGTGCCCGAACACAGCCACCGTCAACATCTCGTTCTCGTCGCGCTCACCAGAGATTGCAGAAGCGAACTGCGCACGCCGGGCGGATTCAACGCGCGCCCGCCCGTGAGCGGCGGCGTGTGTGTGATTCCTTCGGGGCAGCCTTTTGCGGCCACGCTCGAAGGCGAAGCCGAGTTTCTCGCGGTCTATCTCGACCCGTCGCTCGTCATGCGCGCCGCCGAGGATGCGCGCAACAGGGCAGGGGGCGGGGTAGAAGTGATAGTCAAGACCTCTATCAACGACCCTCTGGTGATCGGCATCGGTCAGGCGTTGCTCGCCGAGTTGGAGACGGACGCTCCCGGTGGGCGACTCTATGCGGAGTCGCTGGCGAACGTCCTCGCCGTTCACCTCCTGAGGCATTACACGGCTGCGGGAGGCGGCGACATGCGACGCTTCATCGGCGGCCTCTCCGGGCAGAGACTCCGGCGTGTGCTCGCCTTCGTCGCAGACAACTACGAGCGCGACCTGAGCCTTGACGATCTCGCGGGCGAGGCCGGAATGAGCACCTTCCATTTTGCGCGCGAGTTCAAGCGTGCGACGGGCACGACGCCTCATCAGCACTTGATCAAGTTTCGCGTGGAGCACGCAAAGGCGTTGCTGGCCGAAGGCGAAATGCCACTCGCGGAAGTGGGTCTGCGGTCGGGATTCAGCCATCAGAGCCACTTCACGAGGCTCTTTCGCAAGTTGACGGGCACGACGCCGCAATCCTACCGCCTCATGATCCAACCTACCACCCGACGCGTGATCTCCGACCTGCCTAACGGATAGCAAGATTAATCAACCGCCCGCAATAACAGGAAAGACCGGGGGCGCGCGCCGTCCTTAGACTCACTTCCGTCTTTAATTCCAAACGAGACGAAGGAGTGATTCAAGATGTGGACGAAGAGATTATTGCTGGCGTTCGTGCTGTTGTCTCTGCCGGTTGTTACGGCGACGGGACAGGAGAGCCGTTCGGAGGCGCGCGAACGCATCCGGCGCGGCAATGAAATGTACGCGAGAGCCGAGTATGAAGCGGCGATACGCGAGTACGGGCGCGTCGCGCGCGAGGAAGGCGAGGCGTACGCGCAGTCTCTCTACAACATAGGAGTCTGTCAGTACGAACTGTGGCGCACAGGGGAAGCCATAGAGATGTACCGGAGCGCGGTGGCGGCGAGCGGGGGGCGTTATCCGAAGGCGTCTTACGCGCTCGGCGTCGCGCTTGAAGATTCGCGGCAGTGGGCGGAGGCGCGAGAGGCTTACCGCCAGACGCTCGCCGCATCGGGCGGCAATTACCGGGAAGCCGAACTCGCAGTGGCACACTATCGTCTCGGACTGCTCGCCATGCGCGAGGGCGACTACGAGAGTGCGTCCGCTCTATTCAGAGAAGCCATCGCGCGCTCCCGCCGCCGCTTTCCGGCGAGCCACAACAATCTCGGCGTGTCGCTGGCATTGGCGGGGCGTTTGGAGTTGGCCGAAAGAGAGTTTGAAGCTGCGCTCCGGCTCTCGCGCGGAGCTTTTAGCGAAGCCTCACACAATCTCAGGCTTTGTCGCGCGGCGCGTGCAAGCGGAACGATAACGGAATTCGCGTCACTGAAAATGGTGGAAGCCATCGCCGCGACAATCGAATAGTTCAACACGACAATCGAGCACACGGCTTCGCAGGCGGTCAGGTGAAGGCGCGCGTCAACGGCAGGCGTTCCGTGTCGGGCGCGTTGGATGCACGCGTCCGGCGTGTGCGTTTGTCGAGCTAAAGGATGCGGCGTTCGTCGTCGGTTACGACAACTTGCCGCGCCGGAATCCATGAAATATTTATTCTTCAATAACTATTGTACGGGGCGTTCCGGTTTGAGCAACGGCATCATGTCCATCGAACCCGGCGTTTGCTCCAGACCGCCCGGATGCGTGAATGGCCTGAGAGCTTTATCCGCGAGCATCGAGATAGCCGGTCGGCTACGCTAAACCCGGAGCAAATGGTTTAAGCTGTAGCCATGAATGAGACGGAGAGTTTGCCCTTCAACGAATTGACGACAGAGCGACCCGCGAGTCCGCGTGATGAATATACGCGGCGACGCACGGCGCACCTCGCGGAAGCGTCGCGGCAGATGCGACGTTTTCGCACGGTCGGAATCTTGCGCCTCGCCATGCTCGTCGCCGGACTGGCGTTCGGCTGGCTCGTCTACACAGGGCTGGCCGCATGGTGGTTGCTGCTTCCGCCCGTCGTCGGGTTCCTCATACTGGCCGACATGCAGCAGCGCATCACACACGGGCGTCGTCGCTGCGAACGTGCCGCCGCCCTCTACGAGCAGGGACTTGCGCGGCTCGATGACCGTTGGGCTGGGACGGGTGCGACGGGCGAGCGTTTCATCTTTGCCACGCACCCTTACGCGGAAGATTTAGACCTGTTCGGTCATGGCTCACTCTTCGAACTCCTATCGAGAGCGCGTACCCGCGTGGGCGAAGAGACACTGGCAAACTGGCTGCTCGCCCCTGCTGCGCCCCACATCTTGCGCGCCAGACAGGCAGCGATTGTCGAACTTCGCCCACGCCTCGACCTGCGTGAAGACCTGGCATTGCTCGGCGAAGGCGTCCGTTCAGGCAAAGACGCGCAGACCCTCGCGGAGTGGGCTGCCGCTCCCGCGTGGCCTATCTCTCGCCTCACGCGCCTGACCGCGCTGGCATTGGCATTGCTCGCGCTCGTCACACTCATACTCTGGATCGCAGGGTTCGGGGTGCTCCCGTTTCTCGTCGCGCTCGTGCTGGGGAGAGTCTACGCTTTCCGTCTGGGGAATACGGTTGAACGTGTCATCGAGGCCGTCGAAGAACCGGGACGCGATCTGACTTTGCTGTCGGAGGTGCTCAGCCGCCTTGAGCGCGAGCAATTCGAGAGTCCGCGTCTGGTCGAGGTGCGCGCCGCGCTGGACGTGGAAGGTCTGTCTCCGTCGCAGCAGATCGCACGTCTCAATCGCCTGATCGATCTGCTCGACGCACGCCGCAACATGATCTTCGCGCCGCTGGCCTTCGTCCTGCTCTGGCCGCTCCAGTTTGCTATTGCCATCGAAAGATGGCGTCAAAGCTCCGGCGTGGCGGTGGCTCGCTGGCTGGCCGCCGTCGGCGAGTTTGAGGCGCTCGGTTCGCTGGCTGGTTACTCGTATGAGCACCCGGACGATCCTTTCCCCGAATTGCTGGACGGCGCGGCGCGCTTCGAGGGCGAAGGACTCGGCCATCCATTGATCCCCGAAGCCCGCAGCGTACGCACAGACATGCGACTGTCGGATGATCTGCGCGTGCTGATCGTGAGCGGTTCGAACATGTCCGGCAAGAGCACGCTGTTGCGGACGCTCGGAACCAACACCGTGCTCGCGCTCGCCGGTGCGCCGGTGCGTGCGCGCGCTTTGCGCCTCACGCCGCTACAGTTGGGAGCGTCCATTCGCGTGCAGGACTCGCTACAGGCCGGGGCTTCCCGTTTCTACGCGGAGATCACGCGCCTGCGCCAGATCGTGCAACTGACCGAAGGGACGCTCCCCGTCTTCTTCCTGCTCGACGAGATTCTCCACGGCACAAACTCACACGACCGCCGCATCGGAGCCGAAGGCGTAGTGCGCGGCCTCATCGAACGCCGCGCAATAGGTTTAATCACGACGCACGATCTGGCACTCGCGCGCATCGCCGAAGACCTCGCCCCACGCGCGGCAAACGTCCACTTCCAAGACCATCTCGAAGAGGGAAAGATGACCTTCGACTATCGCCTGCGCCCCGGCACAGTCCAGAGAAGCAACGCCTTGGAGTTGATGCGCTCAGTGGGACTCGACGTTTAGCCGACGCCGGGACACGCGGCCTTGATGCCCACTCAAGAACTCCGAGTTCCGCGTCGAGCGACACAACCTCGACAACCAAAACTTAGGAGTCCGATAACCAAATTTTTCCTTTATGGGCATCTCCAATAACTCATCTTCCAGATCACCCCGTTGGGCAAAGTGCAGAGGTGTGACATAAAGCTTATCGGACGCTGTCTCGGTAAACAATTCAAGTTAACAAACTCATAGCAACGCGACGGCTCGATAGCGTGGCCTTCCGACGTAAGGCCTGACAGTTAGCCCCCACCTGATTCTCGAACCTGTTTCGTTAAATGTTCTGTTAACATAGGGTCATGGTTAAACGTCCCGGCATTTTCCCGACATTCTTTCTTTCAGGCTTTGAGTGCTCAACTTTTCTCTGGAAAGATAAACAGCGGCGCAATCTGATCGAAGAGACACAACATCACAAGCACGTCCGAGAGGATTACAACATCCTGCACGATCTCGGTATCGCCGTCGCACGCGAAGGCATACCCTGGCCTCTGATAGACCGTGGCGGGCAGTACGACTTCTCGCCGATTGACCCCATGATCGAGGCCATGAATCAGGCGCAGGTGATCCCCATCTGGGACCTTTGCCATTACGGTTACCCGGACGACCTCGACCCGTTCTCGGAAGAGTTCACGAAGCGGTTCGCCGATTATTGCCGCGCCGCCGCGCAGTATGTCGTGCCGCGCCTGCGTGCGCCATATTTCTTCACGCCGATCAATGAGATTACATTCTTCTCCTACTGCGGCGGAGAGTGGGGGTGGGTCGCTCCGTACAGGACAAGCAGGGAGGATCGCTACAAGTTGCGTCTGGCGTTGTGCAGGGCGGCCATCGCCGGAGTGAAAGCCATCCGTGAGGTAGAACCGACGGCGCGTATGGTTCACATAGACCCTTTAGTACAGGTTGTAGCCCCCAGAGACAGACCGGATCAGGTCGAGGCGGCTAATCAGGAGACTTACGTTGACACCTTTCTGGCCTGGGACATCATCGGCGGGAAAGCGCACCCCGAACTCGGCGGCTCGCCCGAGATTCTGGATATTGTCGGGGCTAACAATTACTCTTTCGGTCAGATGGAGTACAGGGAGCAGGGACCGCACGCGGCCTTAGACCCCGGCGACGAGCGCATCAAGCCTCTCTGCGATCTACTAAGCACGGTCTGGGAACGATACCGCAGGCCGATGATCATAGGGGAGACGAGCGGGCTGGGTCATGGGCGGGCGGCGTGGCTCAAAGATGTCATGGAAGAGTCTCTCGCGGCTGTGAACCTGGGGATGGACCTTCAAGGTATATGCCTGTTCCCTGCCGTCGATATGCCCGACTGGCATACCGGCAAGTGGTTGAATAACGGGATATGTGACCTGTTGGACGAGCAGGGCGACTTGCGGCGCGTTCCGCATGATCCATACGTTCAGGAGTTACGCCGCTGGCAGAGGGAGCTTAATCGCGTGAGCGTACTCGACGCCGACCCCTTCAGCGACCCGGTAGAATTACAAGACGTAGTTGAGGCCGCCGCTCGCCTTCAGAAAAAGCCAGACCAGGATTGGAGTTAGATACCCGGACTGCAACTCGCGGCTGAGTGCTGCGGGAATCCCGGATGATGCGCTGCTCGTCATCATTGAATTGCCGGGATACAGGAACGGTGTGCCGAGAGACAAGGTATCTGTTAATTTCTCAGGGGCGACCATAGCGGAGGGCAAGCCGGTTGAAGATGAGATACATACGGGCGAAGAGGTTGTTTGTTGTGTCGCCCTGCGTGCGTGACATCCACCCGTGGAAAAGGAGTTTGAGATGAGACGTATTCTTAGCGTGCTGCTCTGCTGCTGGTTGCTGCAATTTGCCGGAGGCACTATCGCGTCCGGTCAGCAGATACCCGTTGCTCCACTGGCCGAAGACGCCTCTCTGGCAGAGACACTCAAATGGCTTGAGTCCCAACTCGTGCGTCACGGCAAGATGCGCTACTACGATCCATTTGGTCCGTTCGAGCATAAATATTACGACACGCGTTTTGAGTACCTGCGCGCCGACGGGTGTGTCGTTCGTTATCGCCGGAGCACAATGAGACGCGGCGACGAATATTCCGTCAACCTGTCAGACTTAGACCCGGCACAGGTGAAAGCAGAAGTCCCGAAAAATTGGAAAGGCGGCAGGGTCATCTTCTCTTCCGCTACCAGCAGTCCGGCGGTCACTTACCATGCTAAGGGAGGCAAGGCGCGGAGTCATCCTACGGGCGAGTTTGCGTCTAACGACAAGGCGGCACTGGAGGGCATTGCCGGGGCGTTACGGCGGGCAATAGCGTCGTGCAGGAGATAACGCGTTAGGCCGCAAGGGGCTGGATGCTCCGGAACAAAAATACTGTGAGCCGATCAGGACAGACACTAGAATCACTCCAATCCGATTTTGACCGGATCGCCCTGCTCTCCGACGAAAGCTGGAATCATAACTCTCATTATCACGCATACTTGATAGCTCATATCCCCGAACAATGCCGACAAATTCTTGAGATCGGTTGCGGCACAGGGGAATTCTCTCGCCTGCTGGCTCCGCGCGCGGAAAAGGTTCTCGCCATAGACTTATCTCCGCAGATGATTCGTCTCGCTCAGGAGCGCGCAAAACTCTATCCGAACATTGATTTCGTAGCGGGCGATGTGATGGCCTGCCAGTTTGCGGAGAACCAGTTTGATTGCATCGCGACCGTTACGACACTCCATCATTTACCGCTCGAAACCATCCTGAGAAAAATAAGAGCCGCCTTGAAGCCCGGAGGCGTATTCCTCTGCCTCGACCTATATCAACGCTCTAATCCGACCGATCTGCTGTTTGATGTAATGGCTTATCCCGCGAATTTACTTCTCAGGCTGATAAAAACTGGAACGCCGAGAGCGTCCGGCGCAGTAGGCGAGGCATACGCCGAGCATGGAAAGACAGATGTATATCTGACGTTGCCGCAAATCGAGCAGATTTGTGCCGCTACCCTGCCGGGTGCGTCGGTGCGCAGACACCTGTTCTGGCGATACTCAATCATCTGGAAAAAAGAGGTCGCCGGACAGTCGTAAACAAATCCTCTGGCAAATGACTAGCCCGCAAGGCGCAATTGAAGGTTCCGTGGCAAGAAGCGCTGCGTGGGGGCGGGAACTGTTCGTCGAGGCCGTGATGCCCCGTCACCTCGCGGGGATCGACTGGAAGAGGTTCAACACGCTGCGGGCTACCTTCGACTCCGGCGCGAGCAGGTTGCCGGTGCCCGTCATGGTCGGGCGCGTCTCGGTGTTGAAGGCCAGCAGACTCGCCGTGCGCGTCGAGGGGCACAGGCTCATGTAGACCTTGAACCCATTCTGGTCGCCGTTGTGCCCGGCGTAGCGACGCCCACCGATCTCGTCCACGAAGAAGGAGAGTCCCACCGCCGTCTCTGCGCGCATCCACCCCTGCGTGAAATCGTCTGACGCTACGAGTTGCGGTCGCCACATCTCTTCGAGCGACGCACGCTTGAGCACGCCGTCATAGGCCGCCTGCTTCGATGGGTCGCCCAACAGGAAGTTGACGTACCTGACCATGTCAGGGAGCGGAGCGTTCAGGCCACCGTTCGAGACTGTGATGCCCGTGTCGGCGTCGAAGCGCGCCTCCTTCCTCGCCCCGTCGCGCACGTAGTAACTGTGCGAGCGATGCTTGAGCAGGTGAGGGGGCGTCGAGTCGAAGTAGCTGTGGTACATCTCCAGCGGCTTGAAGATGTTCTTGTCGATGTAGACTTCGTAGTCCTCCCGCGTCAGCAACTCGATGATACGGCCTAGATAGATCACGCCGGGGTTCGAGTAGCGGAAGCGGCTGCCGGGTCTGAACAGCACTTCTGTGTAGGGCATCATTGCCGCGAGCTGAGTCCATCCGGGCGGCTCGAACGGCTGCCAGTCCTTGCCGTCGTCGCGCCACGTCCAAGTGGGGTTGCGGAATCCGGCGCTGTGGGTCATCAGGTGCCGGATGGTGATCTCCGCCATGTCGCCGAAAGGGTTGTGCGCGGCTCTCAGTTCGGGTATGTACTTGACGACAGGGTCGTCGAGTTTAAGCAGCCCACGGTCGCGGAGTTGCATGATGGCGACGCCGGTGAAGGTCTTGGTGATTGAAGCCCAGTGGTAGATGGTCTGCTCGTCCACGGGCACGCTGCGCCCTGCGTCGGCGAGGCCGTAGAACTCACGCGCGACGACCCGGTTGTCACGGACGAGGTAGAAGCTCGACCCGACGAACCTTTCCTTGCGCAGTTCGCTCAGGTAGTTAGTTCTGAACTCCTGATACGCACGCGCGAAGTCGCCGCTTGTGCCGGGAGAGGACTGCCCGGGGGCGCACGGCGGGGCGAGAAGGGCGAAGAAAACAAGGGCGAAGATCATACGACGAAGTGGCTTGACTTCCATTAGACTCTCACCTCAATGTCTGTTCCGTGCTGTCGCATAGACTCAAGACGGCTCAGTGCGCCGTCGCAAAGAAATGTTCTTAAGGCAACAGGGCGCGTCGTCGTTCGAGAACTGCTTACTCTTCGACGTTGCCGCGACGATTATACCGACGCGGCAGACGCCGCCAAGAATTTTATGACCCGCCCCGTCATCATTGGGCGGCCTTCAACGGAATGTGCCAGCTTCACTTGCCTCAGACTTCCGGCAGCGGATGTGCTTTCGGGAACATGAGAGAAAGCACGACCGACGAGACGATGACCGCCGCGATAATACCCAGCGACAGGCTGATCGGGAACTTGCCCCCAAACATGTCGTTAAGCCAGACCATCTTTAACCCGACGAAGATCAGCACCAACGCCAGCCCGTACTTCAGCATGTGAAACTTATCAATCGCTCCGGCAAGCATGAAATAGAGCGCGCGCAAGCCGAGAATGGCGAAGATGTTCGAAGTGAACACGATGAGCGGTTCGCTCGTCAGAGCAAAGATCGCCGGAACGGAATCCACCGCGAAGATAACATCCGTGGCCTCCAGAAAGAGCAGCGCGACGAACAAAGGCGTAGCATAGAGCACGCCCTTGTGACGAACGAAGAAGCGCTGCCCGTGCAACTCGGAGGTGGTCGGCACGAAGCGTCGGAACAGTCGGATCAGCAGGTTCTTCTCCGGTTCGACGCCCTTCTCCGGCGCAAACATCATTTTAATACCGGTGAAGATGAGAAACGCGCCGAAGACGACCACTACCCAGTGATACTGCATCAACGCGCTCCCGAGCGCGATAAAGATCGCGCGGAAGATGAGCGCGCCGATGATGCCGAAAAAAAGTACGCGATGCTGATACTTCGCGGGAATCGCAAAGTAGCCGAAGACCAGCACGAAGACGAAGACGTTATCGACGGAGAGCGACTTCTCGACGATGTAGCCGGTGAGGAACTCCAGCGAGACGCGCCACGCCGCGCCCGCCGGGTCGAAGCCGGGCATCGCCAGCAAGCGCGGGTCTTGCGGAAACTTCCACAGCGCATACTGGTAGAGCAGAAAGTTAAAGAGTAGCGCGAGCGCAACCCAGACCATGCTCCACGTCGCCGCTTCGCGGAAGGAGACTTCGTGCGCCTCCCTGTGAAACACTCCGAGGTCGAGAGCCAGCAGGAGGAGCACGAAGCCGGTAAAGCCCAAATAGAACCACCAATAATCAGCCAACGGGAACAGTTCGATCATCACTCAATCCTTTCACGCCGAACATTTATGACGAGCGCGCAAAAGAAAAGACCTCTTGCGCGCTACATGAGCCGCAAAAGGTCTTGGTCATTGAGCTTCGATCAACTCTTCCCGGTGCGCCGGATGCTCCACAGCGAGCATCGTATTGGCGGCATCACCAGACCCTTGATAGAGCGGGCGACCTACTCCCCTTTCGAGAGCGACATACTACGGAGATGGCATAAAACTGTCAACTCCCAGGCATGTTAAATTTCTGTTACGCCCCAGCCCGACGCGCGGAATCACCTCGTGACATGAAGAGATGGACATGCCGAGTCTTCACCCGTCGAAAATATCTTTGCAAAGTAATTGTCTATTGTAGCTCCGTCGTCTCACCACAGAGCACGCGTTGTTTCAAGAGGACTGCGCCCGTGTCCGGGTAGATGGTTCTGTTTTTACCCTGCCCGAAGGCGCGCGTCGTGATGCCTTCGGAGGGGGCGACGCCGAGACAGAAACGGACGCGCTTAACCGGATCGGGGATGTCGGGCACGTCGCGCACCGGCTGCGCGCTTTTGCGCCTCCGCGCAGCGAGATCCACGCGCACCTCTTCGCTAAAACTCTGGCCGGGCGCGAGCAGCGTTGCGCCGGGCACGTCCGGCACGAACACGGTCGTCTCGCGCGGCGGCTCCTTGACTCGCTTACTGATCTCGACAACGCCGTCGCTCTGCGTTTCGACGTAAACAAAATTAGGGTTTGGCTGCGACCCGCTCGCTCCCCCTCGTGCGGGCGGGCGATTCATCAACAGCATGGGTTGGCGACCACGATTCCTGACCGTGTAGCTGATGAGCAACTGGTCTTTCGCGGTCGCGCGGATGGTTGTCTCAAAACTTAGATCGTCCGCGCCGGCGGGGAGAGTGTTCGCGTCCGGCGCGGGCGTCTCGCCATGCGTCGTGTCGGGCGACGCGGCGTTCGTTGAAGCATCAGGCGTTTCGTTGTGGTTCATGGCTCTCTGGTTGACGCTGGCCTGCTGCACGTTCGCGCCGCCTTGTTGAGGCGCGGCGCAGGCGTTGACGATCAGCAGGCTCGCCGGGAACAGAGCGACGAACAGGGCGACGGGAAGATGCTGGCGGACTAAGCGCATCATATCTCCTTACAAGCCTGCGCCGCGCGACCCGCTTCCTGAGCGTGCCGGGCGGCGGGCTGACAAGTGCGAAACTCAAGGGAGGGAGCCTACGGCGCGATATTATATCTTGGCCGACGGGGGCGTCCCAACTCGTCGCGCAAGCCGTTCTCGGTGAGCGCGTGCGGGTTGGCCGTGCTCTTCGGCGTCTTCGGGTCGCCGTCGAAGTCGTAGGGGATGCCGTCGTTCTCCAACCCGACGGCCTGCCGCTCGCGGTTCTGCATCCCTATGTCGCGCGGGTCGTTGTCAGCCGGGTTCTTCGCCTGATACTGCGCGTAAGGCTGCATCACGCCGTACACGTCGTCGTAGGCGTGCGCCATCTCGTGATAGAGAACTACGACCGGATCGAGATCGCGCCACGCGTCCGCAGGGTTCTTCGGATCGCGGAACGGAAACTGGTTGAGTTGCGTGTTGTAAGAGATGATCACGTCGGAGCCGTCGCCGGGCTGTCCGGTCTTCGGGTCGAGCGAGGTCTTCGTGTAGTCGGTCGGGGCGGCGAAGCCGTTGTCCTCTTCGCTGAGTTCGCGGATGGTGACGGAGTTGCCGTCGTTGAAGAAGCGACCGACGAGCCACCAACTACTCTTCGGATCGCGGCTCGAATCGTAGGCTTTATCAAACTCCGTAAGCATCTGCCTGCCCGTCGGCGATGAACGCAGAAACTCTATGTCCTGCTCCACGCGTTCGACAAACTCCGGCGAGCCTTCGATGCGCACGCTGCGACTGCCGGGCTGGCCTGCGAGTTCGACGTTGACGACCGTGGTGCCCGTATCGCGTCCAACCGTGTCGCCACGCTGCGAGTAGATGGTGTCTCTGCCCGTCGCGCGTTCGGGATTACGGTTAGCGGCAGTGTTGCCGTAGAGTCTGTCCGTGCCTTCACCGGCGTAGAGTTTATCGTTGCCGTGGCCGCCTTCGAGTGTGTCGTTATCGAGGCCGCCGGAGAGCACGTCGTGGCCTGCGCCGCCGAGGACGTGATCTTGCCCGCGCCCGCCTTCGAGATAATCTTCGCCCGCGTTGCCCTGTATGTAATCGTTCCCGTCGCCGCCGTAGACGGTGTCGTGTCCCGCGCTGCCGTAGAGTTTGTCGTTGCCGCGCGAGCCGTTGATGTAGTCGCGCCCGCCGCCGCCGTTCACTGTGTCGTCGCCGTCCCCGGCTTCGATGCGGTCGTTGCCCGCTCCGCCCTGTATGCGGTCGTTGCCCGCGCCGCCTTCGAGCGTGAAATTAAGCCTCACATTCTGACTAACCGTGAGCGTATCGTTGCCCTCGCCCGCGCGGATCGTGACGAGGTAAGGATCGTTGCGTCCGAGTTGCTGCGGCTTGCCGTCCACGTTAACCTGCGCCTTCTCGCGCCCGTCCGCCGGATCGGTGTAGGTCGAAGTGGAGATGGTGTGCCGCTCGCCGTTGACGTTGATGACGGTTGCGCCCGTGCGGGCATCGCGCGTGACGCGTATCTGATCGTCGCCGCCGCCTGCGTCAACGACGATGCGTTCGATGGGCGGCTCGGTCGGGTCGGCGGCGGGCGTGCTGGTGCGCTTGATGGTCACTTCCTTCGTCGAGACGATGACCGTCTCACTCGTGGCCGACGAAGCAGCCGACGAACCGCCGCCACCCGCCGCGTTGACTTGCGCGTTGGTGCGCGCTAACTGCACGCGCGCGTCCAACTCGGTCTGCTGGCCGGGAAGGGTCGAGGCGGGCGTCTGACTGTTGGTGCTCGAAGTGACGGCGCGGTTGCTGACGAGTTGCATCGCATTCTCATCCTGCGGCTCGGTTGAGACGCCCGGCTGCGCGATGCGTGCGACGGCTTCACGCGCCCGCTCGATTCCCGCCTGCACCGCCTCGCTGACCTGATTCGCAAGCTGCTGGCCGATCTCTGCAAGACCCATCACACCCTCCTCAACTTAATCCCGGAAATTTTGGTTTTGACGCCGACAGAATAGTTATCGGCACGGCGACGAAAATGTTTCCCCGCCGCCCACGCGTGCATTGAAAAGGGCATGAAGCGTCTGACCCGTCGGTGAGGGCTTTAACACGCACCGGCAGGTCAGTTGTCGAAACGCGCCGCGCGTCTACTGTGAGACGATGCGGTTCGGCGAGTTGATGATCGTGCTGTAGGAACTCGTAAACTCGGCGCGGAAGTTCTGTTCGCCGCGATTGTCGCCGTTCGGGATCGTCTGGTTCAGGCTGTTGAAGAGCGCGAGCACCATCTCGTCCGGCTTCAGGTCGCGCAGCCCGTTTTTGAACTGGTTCATGACCAGTTCTTTCGCCTTCTCGACCGCGCCGTTCTTGATCTCGTCCCTGATCTTGCCGTCAATGGGTCCGATGACGTTCTTGAGGAATGTCTCGGCGGCGGAACTTCCGAGTTTGCTGCCGATGCCGGGGATGAAACCGAAGGCGATGTCGACGAACAATTTGACGGTTTGCGCCTGCGCCTCTGCGTCCTTCTTCATCTGGTCGAGCGAGGACTTGAGGCCGTTGGTGAGCATGCCGAGGAGGCCGCCCGCTACCGCCGACGCGTCCATGCGCGACTGCCCGCCGTGCGTGTCGCGCCAACGCTGCTCCGCGCCGGGCGAGTCGTCCATGAGCGCCGCGCCGATCTCGGAGACTTTATTGGAGAGGAAGTTTGCCAGCGACCCGCTGCTGTAGCCGAGCGGCGGCGTGAAGAGTGCCTGCTGGAAGAACTTCTCCAAGCCCGGCTGAAACTTGAGCGTGTCGAAGCCCGCGCCGTTCGTCCCGAGGCCGGACTTGATGATGTTGTCATACTCGGCCATGAAGACGGCGCTCATGCCGTCTTTGAACATGACGTTGCTACGGAAGTTGTCCTGCGTCTTCTTGTCGGTGAGAGACTGCGCGGCGGCGTTGAAGAAGTCGGTGCGGAGTTTGTGCAGTTCATCGCCGGTCACGGAGACGGGGCGGTGGTCCCAGCCGTCGCGCACGTCGTTGTAGGCGAGACTGTAGAGCAGGCTCTCGATGCGGCCATATTCGACCTGATTGTTCGCGCCGGTCGTGCCCGGCCTGTCGTAATAAGCCGCCATTGATTCGAGCGTCGAGACGGTGCGCTCGCCCGCCGTCGCGCGCTTAACGAACTGTTCGAGGCCGCCCGCCCGACGGAGCAGGTTGAGTTGCGACACCTGATTGTCGGAAGAGGTCTGGCCGAGGACGTGCGTGGCCGCCGCCGCCAGGTCTTTCCCGACGCCGTCCTTCGTCTGCGGGTTGGCCGCCTGCCGCGCCGCCGCCTGAAAGAAGATGCTCTTGAGATTTTCGTGCTTCGCGTCGAGCTTGCCGAAAAGCTCTATGGCGACCTGCGGATTAAACTTGCCGGAGGCCGCCCAGCGGCCAACCAGATTATCCATGTCGGCCTGATTGAGCAGACCGGCCTTGTCGAGCGCGGCGAAAGAGTTGCGCACCACGCCCACGAATTCGTTGATGTCGCCGCGATCCGTCCAATTCTGGAAAGTCTCATAGGAGAGCGACTGGTTCAAAAGTTCCGCCGTGCGGTCGTTGCCGAGCGCCTTGAAATAGCCCTGAATCCACTGCGGGTCGTTCTGGTGTTCCAACAACTGGCGCGCGAACATGAAGCCTTCCGCGCCCGGATAGTTTGCGCCCGTGCGGTAGAAATCTATGTAGGCGGCGGCTTCGGCGGGTGTGGCGTCTGCGCCGGGTGGTTTCGGCTCGGTGCCTCTCGGGATGTTCGAGCCGTTGTTGACGAACGTTTGCGGGACGTTGGGATTCTGCTGCTGCGCGTTGGTCTGCACACGCTCTTTGAGCGCGGACGCGCCGAAGAAGGCGTCCCATATTTTACCCGTCGCAAACTCGACGATAGGCTCCGGTTTCTCCTCCGGCTGCTGCACAATTTCGGGCTGCCGGTACGCTATCTCTTGAACGCCCCCGCCACCGTCCACCTTATAAGTCATGTCCGTCCTCCAACGTGAAAATACTTTTACGGCTTCACGAGAGTTATCGGCACACCGCCGGAAATGTTGCTTGCGGGGCGGGCAGAGTTCGGCGGCGACTCAGGGAGTTGTCAAGAGCCGGACGGGCACGGAGGCGAGACTAGAACATTCTCTGGAGTTGTGAGATGGCGACGCCGGGCGGGGCGTTCTCCGCCGTGCCCTGACGCAGGAAAGCGTTGACGCTGTCGAGTTTGCCGAGCGCGTAATCAGTGCGCGGGTCGCTGCCCTTCTTGTACGCGCCGATCAGGATTAAATCCTTCTGCGCCTCGTAAGTGGCGAGCACTTCGCGCAGGCGTCGCGCCGCTTCGACGTGCGGCGGGCGGGCGACCGCAGACATGACGCGCGACACCGATTGGTTAATGTCAATCGCAGGATAGTGTCCGGCGGCGGCGAGTGCGCGCGAGAGGACGATGTGGCCGTCGAGTATGGAACGCGTCTCGTCGGCAATGGGTTCCGTCATGTCGTCGCCTTCGACGAGCACCGTGTAGAAGGCCGTGATCGAGCCGTGCGCGCTGTTGCCCGTGCGCTCCAACAATTTCGGCAACTCGCTGAAGACCGAAGGCGGAAAGCCCGCGCGTGCGGGCGGCTCTCCCGCCGCGAGTCCCACCTCGCGCAACGCGCGCGCAAAGCGCGTCACCGAATCCATCATCAACAACACACGCTTGCCCTGATCGCGGAAGTGCTCCGCGACCGCCGTTGCCACGTAAGCCGCTTTCATGCGCACCAGCGACGGCTCGTTCGACGTGGCCGCGATCACGACGGAACGGCGCATTCCCTCTTCGCCCAAGTCCTGTTCGATAAAGTCGCGCACCTCGCGCCCGCGTTCGCCGACGAGCGCGATCACGTTCACGTCGGCCTCCGTGTTGCGCGCCAGCATGCCGAGCAGCGTTGACTTGCCGACGCCCGCCGCCGCGTAGATACCGACGCGCTGCCCCTCGCCGATAGTCAGAACGCCGTCGAGCGAACGCACGCCCGTCGCCAGCATCTTCGTCACGCGCTGGCGACGCAAAGCATCGGGTGGCCGCGCAGTCACGGGTCGCTCCTGCCCGCCCTCAATCGCGCCTTTGCCGTCCGCCGGTTCGCCCAGCCCGTCGAGCACGCGACCGAGCAGGCCATCGCCGACGCGCACCTTCAAAGACGCGCCCGTCGAGACGACTTCCGCGCCCATCGCGACATCCTGAATATCGCCGAGCGGCATCAGGATCACCTCGCTGCCGCGAAAGCCCACGACCTCCGCGCGCAACTCCCGCGCCCTGTGCGGCGAGCGAATCAGGCACAACTCGCCGACGCGCGCCCCCGGCACGCTCGCGCGAATCAGCAGGCCGACTAGTTCCGTGACGCGCCCGCGCACCTCCACCGGCGAAAGCCAGTCAACCGCCTCGATGTACTCCGCAAGGTTTACAGACATAACTTATGGACGCTCCTCACGCGCCCGCAGCCTAACGCGCACTCTAAACTTCTCGTCCGTTCAGAGTGAGGCGTGAAAGCTAAACCGCTCACCCGTTCGAGATGAAATTCCGAGTCTCAACCAAACCGCGAGATCAGCTTCTCACGATCTGGAATTCTCATGGCCTGTTGTCGCCGTCGGCGCGTGCGAGCAGTGCGCGTTCAAGCACGCCCAGTTGTACGTCGAGTTGCGCGTCTATCGTGCCCGATTCGCTTTCGATGACGCAGCCGCCGTGCGTGACGCGCGGGTCGGCCACGAGATCGAGAAACCGTGCGCGCCCCGTGGGGTCGAGTCGGGCGCGGTGCGCCTGCACGGCGGGCAGGTCTGCCGGGTTGACGCGCACGGTGAGCATCTCGTGCTGTCGCGCGTTGCGCAAGGCGGCGGCGACGATCTCGGCCAGCGTCGCGTCGTCCTGCGCGATCTCGCGCCCGATGATCTTTTCCGCCAGTTTGACGGCGAGACGCAGGAGGTCGCGTTCGGCCTCGGCGAGTGCGTTGTCGCGCCGATCACGCGCGTCGAGCAGGTGTTCGTTGAGTTCGGCGAGCGCGGCTTCGAGTCCTTCGCGGTAGGCCGCATCGCGCAACTCTAAAGCCGCCGCTTCCGCGCTCGCGCGCAAGGCTGCCGCCTCGCGCTCGGCGGCTGCGATGATGAGTCGCGCCTCGGCCTGTGCTTCCACCACCGGACGCTTGACGACCCCGCGCGCTTTGAAGTCTCTCTGCGCGCCCGTTGCAGCACCCTTGATAACCTTGCCCGCGCTCATGTTCTAACCTCGAAGGCTTCTTCCTGCATGTTGACGACTGCCTCCTTCGTCGCGCCGCCCGCCGTCTTAACGTGACGCAGGCTCAGCGCGAGCGACTCCGCTTCACGGCCTATGACGCGCAAGACCTCATGCTCATAACGGACGCTGCAATCTGCGACCATGCGCCGCAGAGCGCGCGCCGCTTCGAAGGGGAGTTTCTGCGCCACGTAGGCCGCGCGCTCCGCAGACGACTCGCGCGCCGCCAGCGAGGCCGCCAACACATGCATCCCCAACCAATCCAGCATCGCTTCCGGCTCCTGCTGTTGCTCCAACGCTTCATGCACCAACCCTTCGGCCAGCGTGACGCGCGCCGATTCGAGTTTGAGGAGCGTCGCCATGTGCGCGAGGATGGCGCGCGCGTTCTCCGCCGAGAAGCGGCGCAGGAACGACCCCACCGCCTCCGCGCGACCAATCCCCCGACACGCCACCGCCGTCTCGTGCACGCCGAGCAGCCGCACGAGCCGCGCCAACTCGACACCCGTGAGCGTTTCGAGCGGCGAAGGGTTTCTCAGTTCGCCGGGGGCGACGAAGTTCGACAGAAAAACTTTGCGCACTAATCCGACGAGTTGCGCCGGAGGCTCTGCGCCGTCCCACGCCTCCGCCTGAAGCGCGCCGGTGCAGGCGTCTGCGAACGAAGGCGGCAGGTAACGCAAAATGAGCGCGCGGACGCGCGGCGGCTCGTCGCGCAAGGCTTCGAGGATGTGCGAAGGGTGAACGTGTTCGTCGAGTTGCGTGCGACTGTGGTTGGCGCGCGCCAGCGTCCGCGTCAGCCAGTGCGCCTGCTTATCGTGCGCGAGTTTGGCGTACCACTGCGCGCGCCGTTCGAGCGACTGGCGCGCGGCTTCATTCAGCGCGTCGAAGAGGCCGTATGCAGTCGTCGCGTTCGCATCCCCCGCGTCGTGCGCGTGCTCGTCGCTTTCAAACGCACTCTGCCCGAAAGCGATGCTCAGGGCGAGCAGCGTGTCAATGCGTTCGGGTTCCACAGGTTGAGCCATTACTTAAGTCCGTCCGGCGCGAAGTCTCTGTGCGCCGCAGCAAATCCTGAACGTGTCGCAAGCCGCTTCCGCGCTTCACTTCACTGAGGTGGGGTCTTCCTTGATCGCGCCCGCGCGGTTTGCCGTCAAGGTCGCGTCCGGCAACTGCCGCGCGGTTGTAGTCGTCTCGCGCAGAGAAGGCGACGCCCCGGCGGGGAGCATCGCGGGCTGTTCGTCCGACGCCTCCTGTACTGCGATGGTCGCTTCCTCGCCTTCTCGTAGCACGGCGATCTCGGCGCGTTGTCGTCGCGTCTGGAGCAGAAGTATGACGAGCAGGAAGCAGAAGATCGTCAATAGCCCTGCACCGATTGTCAGCAGCAGACTATTGCGACGGCGCACGTTCTCTTGGGGTCGGAGCGGCGGCGGCGTCTCGAACAACATCGAGACGGTGACTTTCTCCGGCTTCAAACCCGGCACGCCGCCCGCCACCTGATTCTGCACCTGCTCGCCCGTGAAGGTGGGCTGCGGCTCTTTATGCACGAGCAGGACGCTGGCCGTCGCCGGGTAAGGATCGAGTTTGATCGTGTCGTCTTCGGGGAGAACGATGGTTACGTTGGCGCGCGCCACGCCGGGCAGCAGGCGCAGTTTGCGCTCCATTTCGATCTCGCGCACGCGCAGGCGTTGCGCGTTCTCGACCGCCGGTGAGGGGAAGACGCCGCCGTCGTCCTTCGCCAGTTTCAGTTCATCGGGGCGCGGCAGTCCGTAGTAGCGCAACACCTGCGTGGCGCGCGCGCTTTCGTCGCCGCCGAACCAGCCCTCGTCAATGTTGATGCTCCACTGCGCCGCCTCGCCCTCGCCGACCTCTTCCTTATTCGCCCCGATCTGGTACTCCCTGAGACGGTCAATGATCTCGATGGCCTCGCTCTCCGAAGCGACTCTCGCCACGGATTTTTCGCCGCACGCGCTCGTCAAAACGGCGACGAGGGCAAGCAGTATTCCGAATATGACGCGTTGGCTAAGGGCGCGAAAATCGGCCAGCCTATGAATTTGTCGCATGTTGGTTCTCCGCGCAAGACGGCGTCGAAATCGTCCACGACGATTGACTTGAGGGAATATGATGTCCGCATCTTACCGCAAACACAGGGGCAAAAGCCATCGGGTTTTCCCCGCGCCTTACGCCACGAACGCGCCAGCGGTCTTGCCGCGCGTCGCAACAATTTAATTCTTCCGTCGCCCCAAATCGGCTATAATCCGCGTCGCCGAAACGCATCCCCGCTTAACTCTCAAGCACGCTTCCCCCGCGTCTTTCACGTTATGCACGACTTTGCGGCCACAACATCACTCGCCGACCGCGACCAACTCATCGAGCAGCATCGCTCGTATGTCCGCGCGCTCGCCATCAAGACCATGCAGGCGATGGCGGCGCGCGTCGATCTGCAAGAGCTGATCGCTTACGGCGACGTGGGCTTGATCGAAGCAGCCGAGCGTTTCGACCCACGGCGCGGCGTCGCCTTCGCCACCTTCGCGCACTATCGCATCAAAGGCGCGATCTACGACGGCCTGCGCGAGATGGGCGTCTTCACGCGCCAACACTCCTCCCGCTCACACTTCGCCGCCAACGCCAACGACCTGCTGCAATCCGGCGCGGACGACGAGCAGGCCGCCCTCGCCGAAGGCGGCGCACGCGCCATCGAGAGCGAGATCGCAACCACGCAGTCTCTCATCGACGCGCTCATCCCCGCCTATCTCCTCTCGCTCGACAGCGACGCGATGCCGGAGATCATGGATCAACAGGCGCTCTCGATGGAACAGATCGAGCAGCGCGAGTTGATCGGCTTTGTCCTACATCTCGTCAGAGAACTGCCCGAAGACGAGCAACAGTTGCTCGACGCGCTCTACTTCAAGCATCGCTCGATGACGGAGCTTGCCGCCGAAATGGGCATCTCCAAGTCTTGGATTTCACGTCTCCACTCGCGCGCCATCAAGCACCTGCGCGACCGCATGCAGGAGCGCGGCATGCTCGAAGCCGACAGCCCCTCATAAAACTCTCTCCATCACCCGCACACGCATAAAACGCGTTTGTTCGCCCCTCACTCAATTTGACACGAAACACTTTTCGCCGCGCGCCGATAATTGAGCCAGAAAGATCATACCGGCGGGCGAGAGGAAGTGTCCGCGTCGCAATTATTGCCCGCGTAGTTTCAGAAGAGGAGCGAAAACAATGTCGAACGTATCTCTACTCCAGAGCCAGTCAATCAACTTCAACTTTAATTTCAACGGGTTGTTCGGCGCAGGCGCGAACTCCGAGTTGCTCGCGCTGCTCGAAGCGACGAGCGATCTGGCAGACGCGCTCGGCAACTTCAACGACAAATTCGCCGCGCTCGCAGAAAAGTTCGGCTCCACTTCCGCGCTCTGCCAGTGCGCGCCGGTCGCGCCGCCCGTGCTCGAAGATTCGTGCCACCCGGCGGGCAGCCTGCGCGCAGAGGGCGACACGATCACAACGCCGGGCGGCTACAAGATCGAGATGCTCAGCCAGTACGAGTGGAAGATCACGGGGCCGGACGGCAAAGAGACGCGCGTGTGGGGCGACCCGCACGTGGACGAAGGCGACGGCGGCAAGTGGGATTTCAAACGCGACTCCACCTTCGTGCTCGGCGACGGCACGCGCATCAACGTCAACACAGTCCCCTACGGCGACATGACCGTGACCGGCTCGCTCGAAATCATCAGCGGCAACGAACGCGTCCTCGTCTCCGACATCGACCAGGGCAAAGGCAAGATCGGCACCGTGACACAGGACGGCTACCAGCACGCCAACAGCTTCGGCGACAACGACGTGTTTGTGATGGGGCGCGAAACCGACGACTGGTCGTTCAGGGGCAGAGAGATCACGGGCAGCGAGAACGGCGGCGAGTCGTTCAAGACGGGCGGCGAGTTGCACCCGCTCACCACACAGGTCAATCGCCACGGCAATCCGCGCGACTGGGCTAACTCGATCTTCGACAGCCTGCTCGACTCTTGGCGCGGCGACTTGCGCACGAACGATCTCGGCTACAACGCCTACTGCGATAGAGACAACTCCGGGCGCGTCGAAAACGACGAACGCGATGACCGGCGCCAACATGCAGAGGCTTTGCGCGACGCCTTCCAAGCCCTCGCAGACATGTTCGACGCCCTCTCGCGCTGGCTCACGCTT
>DASWNS010000464.1:0-2572 GCA_036399115.1 Pyrinomonadaceae bacterium
AGTCGCCCGTGGACGCGCGTGCGAGATGCGCCTTGATCGCTTCGCTGACCGACGTGCCGGGTAGTTCGGCGCGCGTCCGTTCGTCTGCGTAGATGGTCAGCACGCCGTCGGTGGCGAGCACGTCCTGTTCGGGAAGCTTCCCGTCGCGCGTGAAGGCTTCGAGCAGTTCCTTCGTCGCGTCTTTCGATTCCTGCACGTTCGGCTGATCGAAAGGATTGATCTCCAGTCGCCAACCGGCAAAGGCCGTCGCGATCTCCCACAGGAAAAACTCTTCGCCGAGATCGTAGAGGTCTGTCAGTGTGCGATAGACGACGGGATGACCGGCGGCTTCCAGAGCCTTCAACTTCGTCTCCGTCTCGCTGTCAATCTTCTCGACCGAGACGTGTACGAACAGGCGGTCGTCCGCGTAGACGGAAGGCGCGCCGAGAGTTTCACCCGCAACGGGCACGATGCCCTTTCCTTCTTTGCCCGTGCTCTCCGCGATCAGTTGTTCGACCCAGAGGCCGAAGGAGGAGATTTTCGGATCGGTGCTGATCGTCAACTTGTCGCGCCCGGCCTTCGCACACTCGCCGAGGATTGCGCCGAGACGCGCGCCCGGATTCTCCGCCGCAGGCACGACCGACGCACACGCATGCACGACGCGTTCGGCGCGGTCGAGCAATTTCCGCACGTCGAGTCCCAACAGGGCGGCGGGCACCATGCCGAAATAAGAGAGCGCGGAATATCGCCCGCCGATGTCCGCCGGGTTGAGAAAGATGCGCTTGAACTTGTCGTCGGTCGCCATCTGCTCCATGAGCGTGCCCGGGTCTGTGACGGCGACGAAGCACTCGCCGGGATTCTCTTTGCGCTGGCTGACCTGATCGTACCAGTACTTGTAGAAGACGAGCGGCTCGGTCGTCGTGCCGGACTTCGAGGAGATGATGAAGAGACAGTGTGTGATGTCGATTTTGTCTGCGATGCCGGAGAAGGCGTCGGGGTCTGTGGAATCGAGCACGAGCAGTTCGGGGTAGCCCTCCTGCTTGCCGAAGGTCTGGCGCAGGACTTCCGGGCAGAGCGACGAACCGCCCATGCCGCAGACCATCGCGTGCTTGAACTCGCGCACGTTCCTGATGCGGTCGGCGAACTGCACGAGGTCGTCTTCGACGCCGATCATCATGTCCGGCACGGTCAACCAGCCGAGCGCGTTCTTGATGATCTTCTGGTGCGCTTCGTCCGACTTCCAGAGCGCGGCGTCCTTGCGCCAGATGCGGCGCATCACGTCGCCCTTGTCCGCTTCCTTGATCGCCCCCGCGACCGCCTCACTATACTTTCCCAGAGAAGCAGTAAGCCTTTCATTGATGCCCGACAAAATGGCATCGCGCTTGGACTCGATGGACTCGGCCAACGTGTCGAACGAGTTGACGAAGGAACTCAGCCCGTCCTTTTGCAGTTTCTCGGTGACGGCTTTCAGATCGATGCCGATCTCGCCAAGTTCACGAACCAACGTGCGGCACTCATCCAGACCCTCTTCGAGCGTGAGCGCGACCTTGCCCTTCTCGCGGATGGCCGTGTAGGTGGCGGGCGGCACGGTGTTCACCGTCTCAGGACCGATCAGGTTGTCGACGTATAAGACTTCCGAATACTTCGGATTCTTCGTGCCCGTCGAAGCCCAGAGTTGTCGCTGCACCTGCGCGCCTTTGGCCTTGAGCGCGCTGAAGCGTTCGCCGTGAAATATCTCTTTATACCTGGCGTAAGCGAGTTTCGCGTTTGCTATCGCCGCGCGTCCGAGCAACGCTTCGAGGCGCGCTTTCTCTTCGGGCGTCGAGGCGTGGCGCGCTTTGTATTCGAGGTCTGTGTCAATCGCCGTGTCCACGCGCGAGACGAAGAAGCTCGCCACCGACGCGATATGATCTACCGTCTTGCCTTCGGCGGCGCGGCGTTCGAGTCCGCGTATGAAAGCCTCCGCCACCTGCTCGTAGTTTTCAATCGAGAAGATCATCGTGACGTTGACGTTGACGCCGCGATAGATGGACTCTTCGATGGCGGGCAAGCCCTCCTGCGCCGCCGGAATCTTGATCATCACGTTCTTGCGCCCGAGCCTCTGAAAGAGGCGGTCGGCCTCTTCGATAGTCTCCTGCGTCTTGTAGGCGAGGCCGGGATTGACTTCGAGACTGATGTAACCGTCAACGCCGTCGGTCTTGTCATAGACGGGTTTCAGGATGTCGGCTGCCTTGCCGATGTCTTCGACGACGAGGTCTTCGTAGATTTCGGGCACGCTCTTGCCCGCCTGCACCAGCGCGCGCAGTTGGTCGTCGTAATCGTTCGAGCCGGTGATCGCTTTCTCGAAGATGGTCGGGTTGGAAGTAACGCCGCGCAGGTCGTCCTCTTCGATCTTCTTCCGGAGGTCGCCGCTCACGAGCATCGCCCGCCGGATGTTGTCGTACCAGATGGACTGGCCGAGCTTCATAATTTCAACTAAGGGATTACTCATCTTTCGCTCCTTCGTGGCTTAAGAACAGAGGTCAGAGGGCGGAGGTTAGTCGAGAGCAGTTTTCGCCAGCCTCTGCCCGACTATTTATACTCCAGCCCTTTA
>DASWNS010000465.1:0-11991 GCA_036399115.1 Pyrinomonadaceae bacterium
TTCATATTACGAGTACGAACAGGGGGGCACTCCGTTCGAGGACTTCGCCGCACGTCTTGACCGGAATCAAAAGGTTGAATGCCGTGCGATCATCGATCTACTAATGAAATGGGGAGACTCTCTTGAGGGCGAACAATGCCTCACGCACGCCTGCAGCCAGGGAGAGCTTAAAGAATTTCAAGGCGACTTAGTGCGCGTTTTTTACCTCTGCCAGTCTGAAGCCCTCGCCATCATCATAATCGACTGCCTCCTTCGTGATGAGAATGGGGTGCTCTTCGAAGCTATACGCAGAAAGGTTTAGTAGGTATGCCAAAAGCAAAGCCTAAGCCCTTGAAAGTCACGCACAAGCCGCTCGCAGATCTTCTCAACGACGGCAGTAAGGAGTTCGAGGAGTTAACCAAAAAGCGACTGGCTCAGTTAGACATCGCGCAGGACATCATCAAACGCAGGAAGGCTCTCGGCTTATCACAGACCGAACTCGCGCGGCGGGCGGGCGTCAATCAGCCGCTTATTTCGCGGATCGAATCCGGCAATTTTAAAAACTTCGAGATTCAAACCCTCATCCGTATTGCTACTGCCCTTGAAGCACGCTACGACTTCAATCTTGTTGTAGACCCTCAGGAGCCCGACGCGTTCAGCCCACCTGCTGCCACCCGCGGGGCTTCCGCTTAAGCCGCATCCCGCGGCTGAACCAGCTCAACAGAACTCTCCCTCCAAGCCACCTGCGGACAACTCAGCCGAGGCTCACCCCTACCCTGAATCTCCCGCCTATTTACTCGATGAATAGGCCCGTCACCCGGAAAAGGTAGGTTCCACCTCTCCGCCCAGACCACAACCTCTTCCCAACATCCAAAAAAATGGGTTGATCTTATATTCTTTAAGATATAAACTGCCTATATGTTTAAAGCTATAAAGTCAACTGAAGGCTCACCCATAGTGATATATAGTTAATTTCTAAAACATTTAAGTAGCGGGAACTGATCTCAACAGGTTTGAAGAGTTTATCGGTGGGTAGAGAACAAAACTTACTCTGTCGATTGCATGACTTGAACCCCTCTCAAACGCATTTGTGAGGGGGATGCGACAGGGATGTCGGTCACCGTCGCCCAGCGAGTGCAGTCGCGGCGCCCCATTTACCTTCACACGCGAAATGGTAAAGGGTGAACAGGTATGACTTCCAAGAAAGGTGGTGCGGAGATGACTTTGAAGGCTGCCAATGATTTGACGACTTTCGCATGGAATGTGCTCGAGAAACTTTACACTCTATTCACCAAGCTATGGCCTCCTGTCCAGCTCTTCTTGGCGCTGGTCGGCTTAGCCCTCGCCATGTTCTTCGGAAAGGAATTACTGCACAGCCTACTTAGCAGTCAGAGTGGTATTTCGAGGGCGCTTGAGGCGAAGCTAGAGCCATCGAGGAACGCAGACCAAGGCATCACGGCTTTCCTGCTCTCAAACGTGAAAGATGAGTGGACTAACCCTGACCTCCTCAACGTCAAAGAACTTGATTCAATCCTGCGAGAGGTCGATACGAAAGTGCAGGATGTGTCTAAGGCGAATATCGTTACGGAAGGGGAGCTAAGTGACAGGTCGCCCCTCGTGTCCGAGATGATAGATAAGCTTGGCCTAAAGGTCGTAAATTCCGGGACGACTGCACCATGGCAATCGGCGATTACCAGCATGAAAAGTGAACGTTTCATGATGGTTCCCGCCACATCACTCCGGCGGAAAACGCTGAATGAACCGCCCCTTAAGCCAGACGACAAGCCCCAACTGGAGGTGACCTTGACGCATAACCCTGAGATTCTGTTCGATCTTCACCTCGCGTCTGAAATTGAGCCGATCATGAGAAAGATGGATGGAGCCAGCGGTAAGTTGCTCACGATCGTGCAGACGTATTTCATCACCGAGTCTGGGGTGTTTCTTATACGGGCGTCTGGGGTCAAAGACCACGGGAGGTATTACGGAACCGAGTTTCAGACCTACACCCAGTACATGGATCGCCCATATTTCTGGGAGGCCGTCGCGGGCAAGCAGAGAAAAGTCACGCCTTTCGACTACGGGTCGAAGCCTTATATCGACTTGGGCGGCAACGGCTTCGTGGTCACTTTCTCTAAGAAGTTTAACCTGCCGAACCAGCGTGCCGGCGTCCTTTGCGTCGATGCGAAACTGCCCGACTACGTCACTGACGACATAGAGCAATACATGAAAAGTCTGGGGGCAAAAGTCTCTGACTTCTACTGGAGTGAAGACCGGAGCATAGAGCCAGGCAAAGACGGCCCTCTGCCTTCGAGCTTTTCGTGGTTTGCTGTCCAACTCAACAAGAGCCGGGAAGCCCGTTCGCAGGTGTTAGGGAACATCGCGACCGAGCCGGTTAAAGCGACGCCGTCGAATCCTCAAGGTCAAGCCAACAGTACTGTGAGGTTTACCGTACCGGTCACCAGCACCGAGGCCGGCCCGGGGATGAAGCGTACCAAATTGCTCTGGGTTGAGTTCGACTCAAACAGCATTCTAACAACGTTGACCTGGAACCTGGTGTTTTTCACCGTCGGGATCGTCATCGTGATAGCTGTGACCGGGAGCCTCTTCCGCAATTACACCGTGCTGAAACGAGAGATGAGCAACGTCCTTGAGAAAATGTCGAAGGTGATGCGGGACGCTTCCACCCCATTCGTCTGGTTAGACGAAAAGAACGGGTTCGTTGATGTAAACAACCGCATGTTGAAGTTGCTCGGCTACGATAACATTGAAGAACTGAGGATGCATTCGGCCACATTTAGAGGCTTGATAACAGCCCAGACCCAGCAGACGTATGATGATATTTTAACGACTAGCGGGGCTGGCCGCGAGACAGGTGAGTACGAGATCAATGTCGTCACAAAATCGGGCGAAGTGTTACACGTCCGAGCACACGGCGAGCGCATCCCTTACCCGACATTTTGGAGGAGCGGCCTTCCCCACAGGTTCGGGATATTCGTTGAAGTGACCGAGTTGACGTCTGCCACCAGACCGAACCAAGTGACAGAGAAACGTGACCTAGAGTCTGTTCCCAACCCCACACTGAAGGAAGTTCCAACAGATGAGCGTGCAGCCTAAATTTCGGAACGCTTGATGTATGTCGTTGCGCCTCTCGTATCTCATCTTGACGTGGTGTTGGCGGTTAAGGCACACGTCAGAAACAAATTTGCCAACGATAGCCTCCTCAGTCGGGAAGTGTCCACGTCCGGCTCTCTGTGAAGCAGCGGTTGGTGTCAAGAGTTTTTTTATCTCACGCATCGACTTGCCACGAGCACACCAATACCGTTCGTACGCGAGTTCCTTTCACCTCTCTGTTCGCGCTCTCATTAGAGCGATTACTTGGACGCCCAGCGCAAGTTTGGATTTGGGGGCGGGAGGCGCTACTCCTTTGACGGTGCTCTCAGGGTCAAGCCGATTGCCGCGCTCGCCCGTGCTCTAAACTCACTGAAGCCAATGTCTCAATCTCAACGCCTAAGCCGCCCATTACAGAGCCGCGGGCAACATAGGCGCGCCTCCCGGCCATAGCAACTGCGGGTCGAACTCTATCCCGGCGCGCCAGACTGCGAACATGATGCCAGCCAGTTTCCGCGCCAGGGCGACTACAGCCGTCGCCCTCCCTCGGTGTTGCGCGATCCGTGCCGTCCACTCATGCAGCGCCTTAATTCTCTCAGTCTTCCATCGTAGTAATGCCATGCCGCCTCGACGAGTAGTGACCCAGCTCGCACGCTCCCCGCCTTGCCGACCCGTCCGCGTCGCTGCTTCTCGCCCGAATCGTACCCGCGCGATACCAGCCCCAAGTAGGAGCGGACGTGCTTGCCTCCGGGGAAGCGTGACGAATCATCGGCGTGGCGGTAAAAGAGGGCGACCGCGTAAGTGCCGACCCCAAAATAGATGCTTATCAAGCTGTCCGGAGAGCAGAGGTGAGTGGCGTAAATTGACGTATCGTAACCTGAACTAGAACTTATTCTGCTTCAAGAGTATGATTTCCAGAAAGCGTTGGACGAACTGGAGTGTGGATTACAGCTCACGTGTGATTATTGCAGCACAGTCGTGAAACTGTGTCCCGTCCGAAGCATTCTCAAACAACCCGTCCAAAACTCTACGAAAGGGGTTCACCTCACTATGCCGCCGCGAGGCCATGCTCCCTCATCTCTGAAAACACTCTCGATTCTTCTGACGTTTGTATTGGCTATGGGCTTTCACGTGAGGGTGCAGGCCGCGGGGCATTTCATCCCACTGCCGCAGCCGTTTGCTACAGGCGTTTACGGCTTCAGGACGACCGCTCACAGCCTATTTAAGTTCGATGAGAGCGCGGCGACCCCGAATACCGGAGTCGCGATTCGCGCATCTTTCGTATCGCAGGGATCAACCGTCCGTCCCGGGGATGAGCGCGACATCCGCTCGACGGTCGAGGCGTTCTTCTCTTTTTTTTCTAAGAAGGACTTGAATGGCGTTCTCGCGCTCTGGAGCGAGAAGTCGGCCGACCTTAATCAGTTCAGGGAGCAGACTAAGCAAAGGTTCGCTGCCATCGACACGACCTTTGCCAACTTGGCTTTCTCGCGCGTTACGGCCGAGGGGGAGAGAGCGCGCGTACGCGTGGCAGCCGACCGCACTGCTAACGACACGGAGAGTAGAAGATCACGCACGCTACACGTGCTGTACGACCTGACGCTCGTGAAGGAAGGCGGGCGGTGGCTCATCCTAGGCGTGGAAGACGCGATCGAAAAACTCGTCGCGGCTGTCATCGCCGCGCAAACGGAAGACGAGCGCGACGCGTTGTTAGCGAGCGACCCTGAGCTTGTTTCCATCACCTTCGTGGACACGCTTAACCGTTCGGGGCAAAGGCTCTTTTATTATGGAAACGTGCAGGGCGCGATCACGGCCTTCACGACGGGGCATCGCGTCGGTGTCGAGTTGCACCGCAAGAATCCGACCCCGACCACGCGGAGGCTCGTGGCCGTGATGCTGAGTAGTTTGGGCGTCATGAACAGCGTGCGGGGCGACTACGCCAAGGCGCTGGAGTATTTAGAGGCGAGCTTAGCAGAAGCGAAGGACGACGACTTAGTCGCGAGCCTCAAGCAGAACATGGGCATCCTCCGTGCCCTGCGTGGTAATTACGAGGCTGCCCTCGAACTCTTCCGCGAGAGCCTTGAGCGTGCTAAGGCTTTAAACGACAGGCGGCAGATGGGGCAGGCACGGGATGGGATCGCAAACGTCTTCTCGCTTCAGAACAAGTTCGACGACGCGCTGCGCGAGTACGAAAAGAACAAAGAGATGCGCGAGGAGGCGTTGCGCGAGAAGACGAACAGCAACGCCTTACCTGCGGACATTCAGAAATACGCCTCCGACTTGGCAGACACGCTAAACAACATCGGCATCGTGTACCACCAAAGGTGGCATGCGATGAGGGGCAGGAACCGCGACAAAGCCGATCTATTGGAGGCGAATAAATATTACGCAGCAAGCATGAAGCACGTCGAAGGTAGGGACGCCATCAGGGAAGCGACTACCCGGCTCAACCAAGCCGAGTTACAGGTGTTGCTGGGGGATTACAAGGCCGCCTTGGTGAGCGCGTCCGGCGCGGCCGACCTCGGCGAGAGGTTGGGCTTCGCGGAAGTCGTCTGGCGCAGCTGGCTCGCCAAGGGTTACGCCCTTCAGGGACAACAGCAGCAGGAGCAGGCGCGGCAAGCTTTCGGCCGCGCCATCGAACTGGTTGAGGACTTGCGCAGGCAGTCACCCGGCGACGAGGTGGAAAGGCAGAAGTTCTTTGAGGACAAGGTCGCGCCCTTCCACGCTATGGTCGGCCTTCTGGCTGCGGAGAAGAACAAGGGTGAAGCACTCTTCTACTCGGAGCGCGCGAAGGGGCGTGTCCTACTGGACGTGTTACAAGGCGGCAGGTTACTTGTCAACAAGGCCATGACTGCCGAGGAGCAGCGTCAAGAGCAGGAGTTTCAACGCCAGTTAGACCTACAGGATAGAGCCGTCTCCGAAGCGTGGGGAGGCCGGAGAGAGGGAGTAGAATTTAAGCTACTGCTCGACAGGCGCAGTAAACTGGAGCGCGATTATGAGAGCTTCCTGCAAAGACTGTATGAGGCACACCCCGAGCTGAAGGTGAGGCGCGGCGAGGCGCAGGCCGTGCGTGCCGATGAGGTCGTTCGTCTTCTGCCGGACGCCAGCGCTGTGATTGAGTTCACGGTGACGGCAGACAAGACTTATGTCTTCGTGCTGACGCGCTCGCGCGGCGCGGCGAGCACGCAACGGGCAGGAGACGCCGCGAACCTGACGCTGTACACGGTCGATATCACAAAGGAGGAGTTGAGGGATCGCGTCGCGCGTTTCCGCGAGATGATAGGGAGGGTAGACCCAGGTTATAAGAAGCCGGCGGCCGAACTCTTCCAACTCCTCCTCGGCCGAGCGAGCCCGCAGTTGAAGGACGTTAAGACGCTGGTGGTCGTGCCGGACTCTTACCTCTGGGAACTACCGTTCCAGGCGCTCCAGCGCCCCGGCGGGCACCACCTGCTTCAGGACTTCGTTCTGTTATACGCCCCCTCACTGACGGTGCTCCGTGAGATGATGAACCAGCGCCCGGGTGGGGACGAGGCGATGCGACCCACGCTGCTCGCGCTAGGGAATCCAAGCCTAGACGGGGACGTGCTCCAGAGGGTTGAGGCCGCGAGAATGGATGCGGAACTCGAACCGCTGCCGGACGCTGAAAAGCAGGTCAACGAATTACGCGACGTTGTGTACGGGCACTCACTTAGCAAGGTGTATACGGGGCCGGACGCGCGTGAGGACACCTTCAAGGAGGAGGCCGGGCGCTATCGGATTCTGCACCTCGCCACCCACGGTATACTTAACAACGCCCAGCCTATGTCGTCTTACTTAGTTCTTGCGCCTCCGCGCGCGCCGCGCGCGCAGGGCGACGATGGGCTGCTAGAGGCTAGCGAGCTCGCGAGACTCAACCTGCGGGCAGACCTCGTTGTGCTCGCCGCGTGCGAGACGGCGCGCGGGCAGGTGGGGGAAGGCGAGGGCATGGTCGGCATCGCTTGGTCGTTGTTCGTCGCGGGATGCCCCACTACCGTCGCCAGTCAGTGGAAGGTCAGGTCGGACAGCACACGGCTGCTCATGCTGGAATTTCATCGGAACGTCGTCGGCGACTTAGGCACTCGGCCGTCGCACATACGCGCGGCGCGGGCGCTGCGGGAAGCGGCGCTGCGGGTGTTCAACGAAAAAGAGTTAGATTACAAACACCCATTCCACTGGGCCGGGTTCATCGCGATCGGCGACGGCCTATGACCCGTCCGGGCACCGGCAAGGTCAGACACCGTCAACGCCTCTGAGACCTGAGTTCGCCCAGTAACTTCTGCAAGACGGCAGAACCCGGGTTGTCGCGGAGCAGTGCCTGCAATTCCCCCTCAGCCTGCTCCGGCATGCTCGAGCGCGCGTAGACGATCGCCGCCAGCAGCCGCGAGTTGTATTTACCTTTGGCACTCCGCAGCATCTCGGCGGCGGAGCTTTCCATGACTTTAAACTTCGTCTGTGATAGCCGCCTCGCCCGCCCGCCGGCGTCGTCCGGCCTGTGCGACGAAACTTCGCCACCTTCTTTGAAGGCCGTCACCTTCCAGGAGTAGGCGTGGCCGTGCCGTAGCTTGCCCTTTGGCACCTGCCATTTGATCGTGTGCAGTTCGGGGCTTTCTGCCACTGGGTTGAATTGCTCGTCGAACACTTCAACTTTGTAGCCTTTGGCCTTGTCAAGGGGATTCCACGTTAGAACAGGGGTAGTCGTGGGGACGACCTCGCCAGCGGGACTCAGGAGTGTGAATTCCACGTCGGCCGAAGGGCTGCCCATCACCTGCCCGGCGACTTCGGTCAACTCTGACGGGAGCGGGGCGACACTTATTTGCTGCTTCGAGAGGGTCAGTTCCAGCGCTGCCCTATATGATTTCGGGAGCGTTTTGTTAATCCCCGACACATTCCCCTGCTCGTCTAAGACAAAAGTATTCACGCCGTCCATGACAACGAGCCCGAGGTCGGCCGGGAGTACTGGGGCGGCATCTTTGCCGGGGAGTGGTGTCGGGCTCGGACTTCGATTCGTCCCTACCACCCCACTCTGCCCCGGCCGGTTGTGCCCCTTGTCTTCGGGCGATGGAAGGACTTGAGCGACGATCTCCTTGCGCTCCCCTGGGGTTTCGACCGCTGTGGGTTGTTCGACGGTCTTTGGTCGCCAGAAGGCCAATTCAACTTTGCCCGTGTAGAAGACCCAGGCCGCCACAGACAACACCGCCGCGACGCCGAAGACCGCGACGTACCGCAGTGCGAGCCCCCACGCCCCCGGCTGCGCTCCTGCCGTCCAAGACTTGATTCGGTCGCCGACCGCCCAGGCCGCGCCCCGCAGCCAGCCAAACAAATCTCCTTCCGAGTACGCCACAACGACGTTAGCACCTCGCGCCGCGCCCGCGCTTGCGGGCAACGGGGTCACGGTCACGTTAACCCGCTGCCCCCCTTCGAGCCTGATAACGCCTTTCCAGTCCTCTTCGCCGTCCAGCGCGCCGGAACTACTGAGCAGCAGCGACCCGAGCAGCAGCGGCCCGTCCTCGTCCGACGCAACAACTTGAATAAGGTCGTCGCCCCTTTCGAGCGTGAAAGTGACTTCACTCTGCTCGGCAGGGTCGAACGACGTTCGCTCCACTCCATCGACTTCGACCGACAATTCTGTTCGGCGCGCTTTCCTCCTGCGGCGTCTACCGCCGGTCACCTCATCGAATAACTTCCTAAGCCTATCGACGGTGAACTGCGGCAGCTTGTTAAAGTCCACCGGCGGGATTTGATCCGGTTGGTCGGGGAGGTTGAATAACGGCACGGCCAGCCGTTCCACGGGGGGCGGGACTTTCAGTTCCCTTGTCACCGCTGTGAGACAGTCAGGGTCGATGATGGCGCGCATACGCTTCTCCTCGAACGGGCTCTCCTTGTCGGGGTGGCCTGTGAACCTGAAGTTCCTAAACGGGCTCGCACTCCTGCTGCCCGCCTCCAGAGCGCACGCCGTTCCCCACGGAGACAATAGCTTTAGGACGTTTTCGACCAGCCCGACGAGTTGCTCTTGCTGGCCGTGAGTCTCGAAAGACTTCGCGCCCTGCTTCCCGCCTTTGACCGTCAGCAGTCCTTTGAAACGGGCTTCGTGAAGCTCGTTCATCAGTGCCAACTTCCAGTCTTTGTACATCTGGTCGTTCTTCCTGAGGCGGGGGTCTTGCGCGAGGCTGTCGTGGACGAGGTAGACCTCTCTTTTCAGGTAATCGTAGAGGAGTCTGCCCAGCGCGACGGCCACTTGGAAGGAGCGGTGGGGAACGGTCATGTACAGGATGTGTTTGATGTAGCGCGTGACGAAATAACTTTCGTGAGGCATCGGCCCGAGTCCTTCGCGCCACCGCGCCTCCTGCGCCAATTCCTCTTTGTGGCAGAGACGAAAGGCGATGAACTGTAGGGCCAGCTCCCGCCTCATAATCAGTTTTTGCCGGAAGCCGGAAGCGTCAATCCGGTAGCGTTTGCGGGCTCGCTGCTCCTTCACCTCGACATCCAGTGCGAGCGCGCAGTTCACGGTTGCCGCGAACGCCGCGTCCTCGTCCCCGAGCACCGCGTAGCAGAGTTGGAACACCCTCTCAAGTTGCGCCGACTCCGGCACTCTACCGAACATGTACCACCCATCTGGCCTCGCGGCGGGAATCCTACTACCGCACAGCTATCAGACACAGCACGCAGGCCGCAGGAAGTATAGCAACGCGAAAAGGCAAAGACCGTAGTTCTTTACCGTTAATTATCCGCGAATTGTTACCCCTCTTTTTTCGAGGCGGGGCGGAAAACGACGACGGACTAAAGGGCTTGGGAGCTGAGATACTTGCCTCCGCTTCAACAGCCAGCGGGGCTCTACCGCGGCGCAAAACACGAATCCGCTGGTGTGCAATGCGCGAGCGGGCAGACACACGACAAAGAGCAGCAATAGAGCTAACCCCTTCTCTATGACCTTCGCATCTGCACGGAGGATACACGGGGCAAAAAGCAATTGGAGGTAAGAAAGATGTCAGTTTTGAACAACCGTCCGAGCATCAATTCAGTAAAAGCGAAGGCCATCTCATTCACGTGCACCGTGGCTTTATTGCTTTTCTTCTCTGTGGTCAACACCGTTAACGTACATGCGACAGTACCCGTCCCCTCCGGCTTCACGGCCATCTCGTCGGGCACGGGCGTGACGGTGTACCGGAAAAACTACACGGGTGGGCAGCCCGACTTCGTCACCGTCGTAGACCTAAGGTATGCAACGCTTCAGAGCTACACGGGCTGGGCGCAATCCGATGGGACGGTCGAGCGCCGATCGCTCACCACCCACTGGCAGAACGCGGTCGCCCAGAACACCTCGACGCGAATAGCGAAGGTCGCGATCAACGGCACATTCTTCGACCCGAACATGTCGCCCTACACGGGGATAGCGTTCGGCCTCAAGGCCAACTGGTGGATAATGAGCCGGGGGTACGCGGCTGGTACGGAGTACCCTGGACTCATCCGAACCCTCACCTACGATGCGACCTACAACAGCTCCAGCATTCAGGCGTACAACAGCACCACGTTCGACCAGGGAATTTCCGATGTCGTTGGCGGGCTCGACCCGACCGCTAATAAAGACAGGTACAGCAACATTCCGCGAACCTTCGTCGGCGTGCGCGACGACAACGGGGACGGCCACTGCGAAACCGTCATCTTCTTTTCGAGCAAGTACGCCACCCAAGCCTGGGCGACCAATATCCTCACCGGCTTCGGCACGGTCGCGAGGATGATGCTCGACGGCGGCGGGAGCACCGGGCTGGTCGTTGACGGTACGCAACATATCCCCACGTCCCGTACCCTGCCCCACGTATTCATCGTCAGCGCCGGGAAGTAGCAAACACAGTAACCAGGACATCCGCCGCCGACGCTCGCCTCTGAGGATGGGCTCGCTCATCAGTCACCCGTCGGCCCGGGTTACCAACTATACAAAGGAGTAACATCATGAGATTTAGCTACAGGAAACGCCACTTGGCCGGGGTACTTTCGCTGTACCTAGCCCTGCTGGGCGGCATCCTCGCGCCGCAGTCGGGCTGGACACAAGCCTTCGCGGCCTCGCCCGTCGCCCCGCAGGTCTATGGCCCTTATTACGTGCAGAGCCCGGTCTATGGCGGCTGGAGCGGCGACGAAAAGTGGTACAACGTGTCGGGTTCGTCCATGCACAAGGCTTTCGCGACGTTCGACGACAGCAACGCCTACGACATCAATCTGCCATCGAACCGGGAGAACATGTTGCCGGTCTACTCCTCCGGCTACGGCAAGGTGACATCTCTCGGCACGACATTCCCTGGCACGACCGACGGCGGTACATACGGGGCGGTGCTGATAGACCATCAGAACAGCACCTACACCGGCTACATGCACATGCGCAACATTCAAGTGAGGGCGGGCAACAGCGTCACCCCCAACACGATCATCGGCTATGTCAGCGACAAGGGCGTGCCGGGGGTGGTTCACCTGCACTTCGCCTTTTACCTGAAGATTAAGAAGAACGGCAAGGACTATCTCAGCTCGGCGAGCACCTACATCGCACCGCGCGACTTCGGCCTGAGCCTCCCGCGGTCGATTTCGCTCAGGCGCGGGGCATCCTTCCAGGTTTCGGCCTCCGTTCCCTTCCCCAGCATCACCAACAGCCGCGTCCAAGACCAGCTCTGGTACAACAACACGTACTGGACGAGCAGCAATAGCCGCGTCGCCACCGTGTCCGGCAGCGGGTTGGTGAAGGCGTTGGCGGCCGGGTCGTCAACGATCACACTGAAGTTCTCCGGCAAGACCTTCAACATTCCTGTCAACGTGACCAACTAGCACCAGCATCGACACGGGTTGTGGGGTCGGCCGACCCCACAACCCGCATCGCGCAAATTCCTACACGTAAAGGCGTTTGTA
>DASWNS010000466.1:0-4254 GCA_036399115.1 Pyrinomonadaceae bacterium
GTGATCCAACTGCGTAGGAAGGCGAAGAGGATGAACGAGGTGACGTAAGTGAAGGTGATGTGGAAATGGCGCAGGCGATAGATGATGACGGAGCCGAGCGTCCAGATGGCGAGCATCGGCCAGATGTTGTTGCCCCATTGAATGCTGAGGCTGGCGACCGTCTCGTGCGCGAGAAAGAGCAGCGCGCAGATGCCGAAATTGGAAGGGTTCCAGATGTGGCGACCCTTAACTCTGAGCACGTATTTCGAGGTGATGGAAATCGCGCTGCACAGAGCGTAAGGCCAGACGGCGGGCGAGCGCACGAGGATGCCGACGCTGATGCCGGAGATGTAGGCGCTCGCCAGATGCGGCCACTTCCCCGTGAAGAGGCGAGCCAGAATCAGTTCGACCAGTATTGAGGTGACGATGGCGAGCGCCGTCTTCGTGTAGCTTTCGAGAATGCCGAACGAGAACTGACCCACGACGAGGATCAGCGTGATGAAGGCGGGCGCGATGAAGCGTTGATCGAAGCGAAAGGGAGAACTACGTTCCTCCGTTCGCGTCGCAGGTCGCGTCTCTGTGGGCGGCGTCTCTGCCGCGCCGTGCGTCGCGGGCGTGACGCCGAGTTTTGTGTTCATACGGGTTCCTTCAATTGGTGAACCTGACCGATGCCCGGTTGCGCAAGCATCTGCATTTTACCGGAAGGCCAGCGTATCTCAACCTTCTCAACCTGCGCCGTCTGGCCGAGGCCGAAATGGAGCGGGCGCATGTTCTGCGCGCAGAAGCCGCTGCCGCCCGAAACCTCCTGAACCTGTTGTTGGCCGTTCCAATAAAGCATCACGCGTGCCCCGATGGCGCTGCGATTGCTCGTCGTGCCTTCCAACTGAAAGCCGATCCACTTGTTGTCAGGCGCGACCGTGTTTTTGTAGACGAGCAGAGGTCCACGCTGGTTGGCGACGACGACATCGAGGACACCCCTGTTCCATAAATCGACGAGCGCGACCGAGCGACCGTCGTATGTGTCGGTTGCGCCGACGACCTGCGCCACTTCGTTGAATCGTCCCGCGCCGTCGTTGAGCCAGACTCGCTTCTGCTGGAAGCCGGAAAGGCTGCGCCCGTTCATGGGCGGCCAGTTGGCGGCGTCGGAGATGATGCGGCTGTTGCCGCCCGCGACTTTCGAGAAATCGTACCAGTAGTTTGTGCCCTTGTCTGCCGATACGTAGCCGTTCGTCAGGTAGAGATCGAGCCGCCCGTCGTTGTTCAAGTCGCCGAACTGCGCGCCGAAACTCCAGCCGCCGAGTTCGACGCCCATGTCGCGCGCCATGTTCTCATATTGCAGCGCGTTCCCTCGCGTCCCTTCCTTCGGAACCCAGAGATTGTTGCCCTGAATCAACACGCCCTCTTCCGAAATGTTGCTGACGTAGATGGCAAACTTGCCTTGATTCAGAATGTCGCCGAAGGAAGCGTTCATACCGCTCTTGGGAGAGAAGCCGACGCCGGTTTTTTCGCCGATGTTCGAGAAGCGGCGGCCTCCTTCGTTGGCGAAAATCTCCGTCACGCCGTAATCGTTGGCGACGACCAGATCGGAGTAGCCCGTGTCGCGCAGGTCGGCAGCAGCCGCCGCCAAAGCCCAACGCCGACTGTCGATGCCGAGCGCAGCACTCACTTCCTCGAACGCGCCGCCGCCCAGATTGTGAAAGAGATACTTGCGCCCGCCGTTCTGCGCGTACTCGAAACTTTCGGGCATCATCAGCGTCGTCGTCAGATGCCAGAGATCAATTGATTCCGGGTAGTAGCCGCCGATGAAGAGATCGAGCAGCCCGTCCCGGTCGTAGTCGAACCAGACGGCGGTGTTGGCGTTAGCCCACTGCGGTAGTTTGGCCTGCGTGGTCGCGCTCGTGAAGGATTTGCCCGCGTCGTTGTGAAATAGCTCGGGACGCCCCCACTTGTTTAGGAACAGGTCTTCGTAACCGTCGTTATCGTAATCGCCCCACACCGCACCCATCGAAACGCCCGTGCCCGGTCTGTTTACGTCGGCGACGCCGAGCGCCGGTGCCACGTCCGTGAACGTGCCGTCGCGGTTGTTGCGGTAGAGCGCGTTCCGGCTGTCCTCGCCGCTGTTGGTGACGTAGAGGTCTTGCCAGCCGTCGCGGTCGAAGTCAACGACGGAGACGCTCGCGCCCATCGAGGCGACCTGCGGCATGATGTGGTCGAGTTTCGCGTCGAGCCGGGGGGCGCGGTGTGTGAAGTCGATGCCGCTCGCTTTGCCCACTTCTTCGAGCCTGAATCCGTAACGCGCGAGCGCGGAAGATTTGTCGGGCGTCACGGTTTTTACGGAATGTTCGCGCCATGCGTTGTAGCGTTTAATGGCAAGCGGCGTGGCGAGCAGGCAGAGGAAAAATATAACGAGTAAAACTTTAGCGAAACTGCTTTTCATTGCCAGCTACTTCGAGCACAACTGCCCCTGATGCGAAAGGTTTCAACCCGTGTTGTTTAAGCGCACTTTGAACGGGCGTTTGCTCGGTCTGTCCTCTAGAGGGATGTTTACCTCACATCTATTTTTGAGTGGATTGAAGCGCGCGCCGAAAATTGTCGGGCGTAACATAGCGCGTGTGGTATCGCTGCCAATCTTCCGGGAACCGACGATAGACTGGATCGTCTTCGAGACGCGGTGCGACGCTAGTGTATTCGCGGCGGTCGTGTGATGGCAAGGGGAGCACCGTCTTGGAAAATTCCGAATTGTAATCTCCGTCCTTGATCCACCCGTCGCCGATCAAAATGTAATCGCGCACCCACCCTTGCTGCGGCGCGGCCTGCGCCGGAAACAGAAAGCGCAACTCGTCGCCCGCGTTCATCAACACGTAGCGGTCGTCAACTTTCGCCATCAGTTCGCGCACGTCGCCGAAGCGCGTGTAGTAACCGACGAGGTCGCGCCAGCGTTGCGTCGTCCCGGCGAGACGTTTGTAGTCGGGGAGTTCCGGCGAAGACGCGTCAGGCTGATTGATGACCGAGAAACCTCTGTAGCCAAGCTCTGCGGTGGACGCATCGAGCCGCGTGATCTTCGGTTGCGCGCGGGGCAAGCCTCTGGCGACTTCTATCTTGTCCCAGAATATTTCGAGGTTGGTGCGCAGGCGCAGGCGACGCGGCGTGCCGGGGCGAAAGATGTTTGAGATGTCGAACAGCAGCGTCTTCAAACGTCCCGCGGGGATGCCTAGATTATCCTCAGCCGTCTCCCACCCGCCGCGCCCGTCCGGCACTTCAATGCGCAGACCTTCGGCGCGAACTCGCTGCCCCTGACCGATGGCCTCATTGATCGAAGAATCCGTCGGGTGCACCCAGCCGTGCGCGACGAGCCACAACTTTTCGTCAACGGCCTTCCCGGAACCGCCCGCACTCCCCGTCGCGCTCAACGCCTGCGACGCCTGCGACGACTGATCTCCGGCGTTCCCATTGACAGCGAGGGCGGGCAGTTCGATCTCGACGTAATGGTCGCGCGTGATCCCCTGATAGTCTCCGCGCCCAAAGGTGTCGAGATACTTCCCGTCCTCGTGCCTGACGGTTTCCGTCACGTCCTGTCCGAGATCGTCCGTCGCGCGTTTGAGGGCTTGCGGGGTTTCGGTCGTGTGGATGGCGAGCGCGGGCGGCGGGACGGAAAATCTTTCGTCGACGAAGACTTCCGTTCCCGCCGGATGATCTACGACCATGAGTGAGAGATGATCGTAGTAATAGGTTTCCCAGAGTTCAGCCGTCACGCGCAGGTCGTAGAAGCCTCCGCGCGGCGCGAGTTGGTCGCCGCGAATCTTGAACCATTCTTCGGTCGCCTGTATCGCCGCCGTGCCGAGCGTCTCGATGCGCAAGCCGATGGCCGAACCCCACGGCGAGCCGTCTTTGACAAACTTCATCTCCCGCCCGTCGAACGCAAACAGGAACGGACAGGAGCCTTTCAGACGCTGTTCGGCGACGATAATTTGATCTGCCTTGAGCGCAAACTCGGCGCGCACCGAACCGTTCGGCCAGACGATACGCACCACGTCGGTCGCGGTCTGTTCGCCGAGTCCGAAGTGGACGGATGGACTTGTGATCAATTGCTTTTGCACCAGCAGGCCGGAGCGTATCTCCATCTCGCCGCCGACGCCGAACGAGTTGATGCGTTGATCGCCCGACGCCTGCTTCGCGCGCGGCCTCACCACCTGCCAGTGGTAATTCTTTGCGCCGCGATTGACGAGCCGCGCCGCGTGCCCTGAGTCTTTGACGCCGACGAGATCGAGCCGTCCG
>DASWNS010000467.1:0-4697 GCA_036399115.1 Pyrinomonadaceae bacterium
TTCTCTTAGTTCCTGGCCGCTCCGACGTGCTGCCGAACGAAACCGACACCTCGACGCAGTTCACGCGCGGCATCTCCCTGCGCATCCCGCTCTGCTCGGCGGCGATGGACACCGTGACGGAAGCCGCGCTCGCCATCGCCATCGCGCAACAGGGCGGCATCGGCGTTGTGCACAAAAACCTTCCCGTCGAGCGGCAGGCCGAAGAGGTTGACAAGGTGAAACGCTCCGAGTCCGGCATGATCGTCGACCCGGTGACGATTCGCTACGACCGCCCCGTCTCCGAGGCGCTCGCCGTGATGGAACGCTACAAGATTTCCGGCGTGCCGGTCGTTGACGAAGACGGACATCTCGTCGGCATCATCACCAACCGCGACCTGCGCTTCGAGACGCGCTTCGACATCCCCGTCTCCGAAGTGATGACGAAGCAGCCCAACCTCGTCACCGTGCCCGTCGGCACGACGTTGGAGCAGGCCAAGTCGGTGCTGCAAAAGCATCGCATCGAGAAGCTCCTCGTCATCGACGACGACAAACGGCTGAAAGGTCTGATCACCGTCAAGGATATTCAGAAGGCGATCAAATACCCGTTCGCCGCGAAAGATGATCTCGGACGCCTGAGAGTGGCCGCCGCCATCGGCGCGACGGGCGATTACAAGGAGCGCGCCGACGCGCTCGTCGCGGCGCGCGTCGATTGCCTGATCGTGGACACCGCACACGGCCATTCGACGCGTGTGATCGAAGCCGTCCGCGAGATGCGCCGCAGACACCCCGACACGCAACTCATCGCCGGAAACGTGGCGACGGGCGAAGCGACGCGCGAACTGATCGAAGCGGGCGTGGATGCCGTCAAGGTCGGCATTGGTCCCGGCTCGATCTGTACGACGCGCGTGGTGACGGGCGCGGGCGTGCCGCAGATCACTGCGATTGTGAATTGCGTGCAGGCGGCGCGCGGGTCGGGCGTGCCGGTCATCGCCGACGGCGGCGTGAAATTTTCCGGCGACGTGGCGAAAGCCATCGCGGCGGGCGCGGACGTGGTGATGATCGGTTCGCTGTTCGCGGGCACGGAAGAGTCGCCGGGCGAGTTGATCCTGTTTCAGGGTCGCTCGTTCAAAGCCTATCGCGGCATGGGTTCAATCGGCGCGATGCGCGAAGGCTCGCGCGACCGCTACGCGCAGGAATCGGTGGCGATGGAATCGAAGCTCGTCCCCGAAGGCATCGAAGGGCGCGTCCCCTACAAGGGCACGCTCTCCGACATGGTAACGCAACTCATCGGCGGCCTGCGCGCCGGGATGGGCTACACGGGCTGCCGCACCATCCGCGAGTTTCAAGAGAAGACGCGCTTCATACGCATCAGCGCGGCGGGCTTGCGCGAGTCGCACGTCCACGACGTAGTGATCACGAAGGAAGCGCCGAATTATCGTCTGGAGTAAGCGGAAGCGACAAGACTTTGGCTCAACAACAAACGCACGGCGTCCGCATCAACCCCGGACGCCGTGCGCTTTTTGTTTGTCGAAGCGGACTACTTTTTGCCGTCTTTCGACAGGCTGTTGTAGATCGTTTCGATCCAGAATCCGGTGTTGACGAAGCCCGTGCCCCAGATCTTCCATTCTTCGGGCAGCCCTGCCGCCTTGAGTTGTTCGAGGGTCTTCCCCTGCGTCATCCCTCTGCGGACGAGGGCGGTCGTCTCCGTCAACATGCGCCGGTAGAGTTTGAGGTCGTCGAGCGTGGAGAGCGCGCCGTGGCCGGGGATGATCTTCACGTCTGCGGGAAGGCGCGCGATGACGGCTTCGACGTTACGCGTCAAACCTTCGACGCTGCCGCCGTGTTCGATGTCAACGAACGGGAAGCGACCGTTGAAGAAATGGTCGCCCATGTGCACGACGTTCGAGGCGGTGAAGAACATGATGCTGTCGCCGTCCGTGTGGCCGTTCGGGAAATGGACGAGGCGAATCTCCTCGCCGTTGAAATGGACGGAGGCCGATTGGTTGAAGGTGATGACGGGCAGAGCCTCTCTGGGCGAGGCGGGGATTTTCTGGCCGCGCACCGTCTGCTCCGTGGCGAGCCGGGCGCGGACGTTATCGTGCGCGATGATGGTGGCCTCTCTGCCGAAGATAGGATTGCTGCCCGTGTGGTCGCCGTGATAGTGCGTGTTCAGGACGAAGCGCAGTTGGCCGGGGTTGATCTCTTTGAGCGCGGCGCGAATCTTATCTGCGAGCGGCGCGAACTGATCGTCGATGATGAGGATGCCGTCCGCGCCCGCGGAGACGCCGATGTTGCCGCCCGCGCCTTCGAGCATGTAGATGTTGCCCGCCACTTTCGTCGCCTTCATCTGCACCTTTGAAAAGTCCTGTTGCGCGCGGGCGTGAGACGCGGTGAAGCAAACGATCAGCAAGGCATAGATGAACAAGCGACGACGCATAAAATTTCCCTCCGCAAATTTCTAACTGGTTGATGAGAACACGCCGCGCAAACCCGCGCTTTCGAGCCTTTGCTCATCAGGCGAATTTGCCACACGGCGATGCCGCACAGTAACCTTTTCACGCATCAAGCGTCAACATGTCTCAATCGGGTAGCGCGAGTGCGTGCAGGGACTTGTAGTCGCTGCCGTGCGAGGCGTTATTTCGTGCCTGAATCATCCGACACGTGTGCGGCGAAGCATGCGTCGCCGTGACTTGCGCGCCGCGCGTTCCGTCTACCGGCACTCGATCAAGTTGGCATTAACGCGTGAGACTCCGGCATCGAAGCGGGCGGCATTGTGTTTGCAATAGCAGAGCTGTGATGACGAAGAGACGAACCGTAAGATTGATCTCCAACCCGAACGCAGGGCGCGGCGGGCGCAGGCGTGAGGCGCAGGTTGCGCGCTTCTGCGAGTTGCTGCGTGCGCGCGAAATTGAAGTTGAAGTAAAGACGACGAGCGCGGCGGGCGATGCCACGCGGCTCGCGGCGGAGGCGGCGCAAGCGGGCATTAACGAGGTGATCGTCTCCGGCGGCGATGGGACGATCAATGAAGCGTTGCAGGGTCTGATCGGCACGCGCGTGCGGCTCGGCATCTGGCCTGCGGGCACGGCCAACGTGCTCGCGCGCGAACTCCAACTGCCTTTCGACGCGGCGGGCGCGGCGGAAGTGATCGCACGCGGCGCGACGCGACGCATCTACGTGGGCAGCGCGACGGACGAAGGCAGCGGCGCGCGCCGTTACTTTTTTCTGATGGCCGGGGTGGGGCTTGACGCTTCGGTGGTCGAGCGCGTGCGCCCGCGTCTCAAGCGGCGCGTGGGCGAAGGCGCGTTCTGGGTTTCAGGACTCGCGCATCTCGTACGCTGGCGACCTGTGCCCTTCGAGGTAGAGGTCGAAGGGCAGACGTATCCCGCCACCTTCGCCGCCTTTGGCCGCGCCGCGCATTACGGCGGCGACCTCAGCGTCACGCCGCGCGCACGCCTCGACGAACCGGAATTCGAAATCTGCATCGTCAACTCACGCAGCCGCCTGCGCTTCCTGTACCTGCTCACGCACGCGCTCGGCGCAAACGGCGTGCGGCGCGAGATGACGTTCGTGCGTTACGTGCGTGCGACGCGCGCACGCGCGACGGGCGAGGCGCGCATGCAGGTTGACGGCGAACTCACAGGCCGACTGCCGACGACTTTCGAGATCGTCCCCACGCCCGTCGAAGTCATCGCGCCCGCGCTTCAGGAGCGAGACGGGCGGCGCGGCTACCAACGCCTACGCTGAACTTTCAACTTGCACTAAAAAATTGAACCACGAAAACACACGAAGCAACACGAAAAGTGGTCAGTGTTGCTTCATGCGTTTTCGCGGTCACTGCTTATTGTTAGATGCTCTGAGTTTCAGCCCTTCAACCATGCCGCGCGCAGGGCGCGTGCTTCCGCCGGAGCATTGGGCAGCTCTTCGAGTCGGTAATTTTCGCGCGCCTGCGATTGCGCGTTGTTCGGCGTCTGCGCCGCGCTCGCGGGACTCTTGACGAGCCGCAGGCCGACGTAAGCGAACGCTTCTTCGTAAGGCAACGTTTCGACTCCGCGCACGTGGCGCGCGAAAAACTCAGACATGTCTGCGCCCGTCACCTGCGTCACGACGCGTTCGAAATCCGCGCCCGTGTAGCCGCGCCCGCGCAGGTAATAGGTCGTCGCCGGACTCCGCACGTAAAACTCTTCATACATGCGCCGCATCACGTCGTCGAGCGACGCGCGCCCGCGCGTGCGCCCGCGAATCAACAGGTCGAGCACGATGCCGATCACCTCGCCTTTGCTGTAATAGCTCACGGTAGTTTCGGCGAGATTGGTGCGTTGAGCGTGCGGCGTGCGATCTATGAAGGAAGCGATGAGCGAAGCCTCTTCCGCGCTCGTCAGGCGGTTGCCGGGTCTGCTCTCGACGAAGCCTATCGCCCCGGCCAGTGCGCGCAGGAAACGCTCGTCGGACCAGATACCGGCGCGTCGCTGCAACAGGCCGCCGTAGTAGTTCGTCAACCCTTCTGCGATCCACAGGCTGCGCGTGTTCACGGGGCGCGTGAAATCCCAGGGGCCGAGTTCGACGGGGCGCAGGCGTTTGACGTTCCAGACATGGAAGAACTCGTGCGCGGCGGTGTCCACGGCATCTTCGAGCACGTCGCGGTCGCCGAGAGCGCGCGTCGTGATGATCTGCGTGGAGTCGAGATGCTCCATGCCGTCGCCGCGCGGCGCGGTCGGGTC
>DASWNS010000468.1:0-18625 GCA_036399115.1 Pyrinomonadaceae bacterium
TGAGGGGAGAGGTGACGAAGATGTCGAAGCAGGGGCGAAAGAGCGTGGCCTTCGTGCTGGCGTTGGTGTTGATGTCGGGTCAGTTGAGTTGCCGCAACCCGTTCTCAAGTCGCGGCGAAGGCGGCGCGACGGGAACGCCCTCACCGCATTTCGAACCCGGCTTCAACCTCTTCAGCCCCGAACAGGATATCGAACTCGGCAGACGCTCGGCGCAGCAGATCGCGCAGCAGATGCCGCTCTTGAACGACGAGCCAATCGTCAACTACGTGCGCGGGCTGGGCGCGAAACTGGCCGCAAACGCCTCCGGCCACAAGTTCCCTTATCAGTTCAACGTCGTCGCGACGAAAGAGTTGAACGCCTTTGCGCTGCCGGGCGGTTTCATCTTCATCAACGCGGGCGCGATTGCGGCGGCGAAGAACGAAGGCGAACTCGCGGGCGTCATCGCGCATGAGATCACGCACGTCGCTTTGCGGCACGGAACGAATCAGGCGTCGAAAGCCTACATCGCGCAGAAGGGCTTGGGCGTCATCGGCGCGATCACGGGCGACGATTCCGACCTCGGGCAAGTGCTCAACTCCATCGGCGGCGCGGGCGCAAACATGCTCTTCCTGCGCTTCGGACGCACCGCCGAGAAGCAGGCCGACCTCGAAGGCGCGCGCATCATGGCCGAGTCCGGCTACGACCCGCGCGACATGGCAAACTTCTTCAAGACGCTTCAATCCGCTGGCGGCCAGCGCACGCCCGAATTTTTGAGCGACCATCCAGACCCCGGCAACCGCGTCGCCGCGATCTCGAAGGCGCTGCCGAACTTACGCGTGAGCAACCAGCCGATCCGCGACACGGAGGCTTTCAACGGAGTCAAAGCGCGTCTTGAAGGACGCCGCGCCGTAGGCTCGCTCGCCTCGACCGCCGAACCCGCGCGCACCGGACCAAGCGACCCAACGAGCAACCGTTCCGGCGCGGCGCGTCCCGCCCCGCCCGCCCCGTCCTTTCAGCCTTTCCGCGCCAGCGACGACTCTTTCGCTTTCCAGTACCCTGCGAACTGGGACGCGCTCTCCTCCGGCGACGACGGCGACGCGCAGATGATCTTCGCGCCCAAAGGCGCATACGGCAAACTCGGCGACGCGCTCGTCGTCACCCACGGCATCTTCATCGGCGCGGTCGCGCCCGCCTCAAGCGACCTCGCACGCGCCAACGAAATCTACGTGCAACAACAACTCGACATCAACTCGGACTTCCGCGTCCAACGCGAGCCGCAAAGAATCAGCATCGGCGGGCGCGAAGGCTACGCCACGATGGTCGCGGGGCCGTCGGTCGTCACGGGCGTCACCGAAGTCGATATCATCTACACGACGGCGACCGCCGACGGGCGGCTCTTCTACCTCATCACGATGGCTCCCGAAGACGAATTCGAATCCTACCAACCCGCCTTCCAGCAGATCATCAACAGCCTCCAACTGGCGCGCTAAAAATTTAGCGGCGGATGACATGTCGAAGTCATCCGCCGCTTTTGTTGAAGGTTGATGAGAAGAGAAGGGCGCTCAATGTGAGCGTCCCGTTTGACGAATTGTTAGAGACTAACGGCGACGCTCTTTGTGCGCCTCCGCGTAATCCCTTCGTCGCTTATCGCGTCAACGCGCGTCCAGTTGCTCTCTGACAGTTTCTTCAACTTTGTATCGTAATCCGTAGCGTTGAGCAAAGACTTACAGGTCAGTCTCGGAAAGGCCAGCTAGCTTCATCAAGTGTTTTAATAAACCTATCTTGAGAGTTTGGTTGCCATGAATAGGAACGGAAAGCCGGATGTTGCTTCCGGCTTTCCCGTAAACATGATGGCTTCCTTGCACGCGGAGCAAAGACCAGCCGTGACGTTCAAGCAACCTGGCGAACTCTTTACCGGAAACCGACTTCATACGGCGATTTCCAATACGCGATCACGCTCCTGTATTTCTGTCGGCGACACGTCAACCGATAAGCAGCCTTCGACCGCTTCGTAGAGATTTTGCAGCAACTCCTCGAACGTCTCGCCCTGCGTAGCGCAGCCCGGGATGGACGGGACTTCCGCCCAGTAGCCCCCTTCCTCCGCTTCATGCACGATAACTTTGATCTTCATGTTTTCGCTTCCTTGCTGCGCCGCAAATTACTTTAACGCCCGCCCGTGATCTCTTCGGCCAGTTTCTCCGCGTCGTAGAGTTTGCGGAGGGCTTCGATGATCGCCATGCTGTGGACGGCGACGGCGCGGCCTCCCTCTTCTTCGTCAACGTAGACGTAGCGGTTGGGGAGTTTCTGGATGTTGCTGTCGAAATTCAGCCCGACGACTTCGGCGTTGCGGTTGATGACGGGCGAGCCGGAGTTGCCGCCGATGGTGTCCGCCGTGTAGACGAAGTTGAAGGGCGTGGAGAGATCGAATTTGCTGCGCCCCTCTTTGAAGCGCGCGGGCAGATCGTAGGGCGGCTTTTCGCCGAAGCCTTCGGCGCGGTCGTAGAGGCCGTAGAAGGTCGTCTTGAAGGGGACGAGCGTGGTGTCTTCGCTGTAGCCGAGCGCGCGCCCGTAGGAGAGGCGCAGGGTGAAGGTGGCGTCCGGGTGGATGTTCTTGCCGTAGACGGCGAAACGCGCCGCAGCGATCTTCTGTCCCGCGCTCGCATCCACGCTCAGGATGTTCTCTTCGTTCCATGCGCGCAGTTCGCGATAGATGGGTTCGATCCGTCGTGCGACGACGATTAACGGATCGTCTGATTTGGCGATGGCGTCTGCGCCGCCTTCAAAGAGGCTCTTGCGCACGTTGACATCGGCGAGCTTCGTGCCCGTGATGAGTTGTTTGGCGAGCGCGGCGGGCGTCGAGCCGTTCAGCACGGCGCGGATGAAGGGGTCGTCGTTGCCGAGAGTCTTCTGTCCCTCTTCGAGCCACGCGGCGAGCGCGGCCTCTTCCATGTCGGGATAGATGGGCGCGGGCGAGAAGAGATTTACTTTGAGCGCTTCGAGGCGCGCATCACGAAATTCGTCGAAGCGTGTGGCGTTCGGTTTGCGTATCTCTTCCGCGTAGCGCACGAGGGTCGAGGCGAGCGAGCCGAGGCGCGAAGTCGAGAGGTTGGAGAAGGCGATGCGCTTGGCATACTTCGGGAGCGCGGCGTAGGCCGTCGCCACCTGATCCCAGGCAGGCGCGTAAGCCTTCTGCCATTCGGGGTTGGCCGCAATCGCGGCGCGCAGGGCTTTCTCTTCCGCCTCCTTCTTGCCCATCAAACGCGCGTTCAGGAGTCCGGCCTGCTGGCTCTCCAGACGCTTGATCGAGTTTTCGAGCGAGCGGCGCGTCGAACCGGCGCGGCGTGCCTGTTCCGCGCCGAGCGCGCTGTAGCGATTGAGGGCGGCGCGACGCGAAGACCAGACCTGCATCTGCAAGGGGTTGCCGAGGTCGCGTTGATATTGAAGCTGCGCGTTGGTGAGCAGGCGATTGGTCGAGCCGGGGTTGCCGGAGAGCACGACGAACTCGCCGTCCGAGGGGCCTTTGGCTGACCACTTGAAGAAGTGTTCGGTCTTCGCCGGTTGGTTGTTTTCATAGACGCGCAGGAACGTCACGTCGAGGTTGTAGCGCGGGTAGGTGAAGTTGTCGTAGTCGCCGCCGAAGAAAGCGATCTGTTCTTCGGGCGCGAAGACGAGGCGCACGTCCGTGTATTTCTTGTAGCGATAGAGCCAGTATTCGCCGCCGCTGTAGAGCGTGACGACATCGCTCTTGAACTTGGTCTGCTCGGTTGACTCTTTTTCGATGGCGGCCATCTCGGCCTTGCGCTGCTCGTTCGCCTCCTTGTCGGAAGCATTCGCCTTGACCGCACCCTGCACGCGTTTCGTCACGTCCTCGTAGGAGACGAGCACGTTGATCTCAAGGTCTGGACATTTCAACTCTTCGGCGGAGGTGCGCGCGTAGAAACCCTCTTTGGCGAGGTCGCGTTCCTTGGTCGAGAGTTTGGCGAGTTGGCCGGAGGCGACGTGCTGGTTCGTCATCACGAGGCCGTTGCCGGAGACGAACGAACCGCTCCCGCCGTCCTGCAAACGCACGGAGGCGAGGCGGACGTGTTCGAGCCAGGCGGGCGTCGGCTCGAAGTTGTAACGCTCCTTCCATTGTTTGAGCGGCGGGTTGTCGAAAGTCCACATGCCTTCGTCGGCGCGCACGGGCTGAGGCGACAGCAGGAAGGACAGGGACAGCAAAAAGGCGAAGGCTCTCTTCATGGTTCTACTCCGTTCGGGTTTCAGTAAGATTTCAGAGGGAGATATAAAACTGGATTCGTGAACGGAGGATATTATAACCGACAACCTCCCGCCAACGAGAACGACGCGGGCGCGGTTCGGCCTCGCCGGAAGGTGTGTCTTGAAGTGCCGGGGAGCCGGTGCTATCTTGCGTGGGTGGTGAGGCGCGCGAGCAGCCGGTGCAGTTGTTCGGCGTCTTCGGGGTAGGTGATCCAGTCGTTGCTGCCGACGTTGATGTCCTGACCTTCGAGGTCTGCGCCGTACTTCTCCGCCATCACGACGAGCGGCGTCTGCCCGTCGTATTTCCCGTGTTCGCGGATGCGCCGTCCGATCTGCAAAACTTCGCCGGGCGTCTTGCCAATCAGATTAATGAGAATTAGATCGGGGCGCGCTTGTCCGCCGTCCAGACGGTCGAGGGCGTCCGCTTCGTCCACGGCCAGCAGCAGGCGATAGCCGTCTTTCTGTAGCTTTCTGCGGAGGATGGGGCGTGTTTCATCGTCTTCTTCAACCAGAAGGATGATCGGCTGCACTCTGTTCGCTTCGTCCATGTGTGTTGTGCCTGATTTGCGCTGGACATTATTGCGCAGAGAGGCCATTTAAGACGGTACGACAACGAACAGAAGGACTGGCTCAGCTTGTCTTAAACTGGTATTTCTGGATTTAAAATAATGCCGTGAGCGGAAAGAAAGATACCTCTCATGCCCCTGCAAGAAGTTGATCCGAAGATGAACAGGCTGCTCGCCTGTCTGCCGGAGAACGAACTTCAATCTCTGCTCCCACACTTCGAATCGGTGTCGCTCGCGCACGGCGACCACGTTATCGTTCCCGGCGTCCCCATCCAGTACATGTATTTCCCGCTCAACGCGTTGCTCTCGCTGGTGACGACGATGGAAGACGGTTCCTCGGTCGAGTCGGGCGTCGTCGGGCGCGAAGGGGTGACGGGCATCCCCGTGCTGCTCAACGCGGAGCAGACGACGATGCCGACTTTCACGCAGGTTCCCGGCGTGGCTCTGAGGGTCAAGTCGGCAGTGATGAAAGAGGCTTACGACAGGCGCGGCGCGCTGCACACGCTCCTGAATCGTTACATGCACACGGTCGTAGTCATGGGTTCGTACTCGACCGCCTGCAACGCCCTGCACAAGATCGAACCGCGTATGGCGAAGTGGCTCCTGATGAGCAGCAACGGCGTCGGCTTAAATGCGTTTAACCTGACGCACGAGTTTCTGGCCGTGATGCTCGGCGTGAGGCGAGCCAGCGTGTCGGAGATCGCCAGCACGCTGCGCCGCGACGGTTTGATCGACTACACGCGCGGCCATATCAAGATTCTCGACCGGCGCGGACTCGAAGCGGCTTCGTGCGAATGTTACGGCAAGTATAAGGATGAATATGAACGCCTGTTCAGCGGCTGAAAAACGGGCGGGGGAGAGAGCAAATGGCGAGCAAGGAGCGGGCGCAGGAAGAGTTGAAAGCGACGGCGCGCAAGGTGGCGCGCGAAAAGATCATGGGCGAACTCCGGGAGCCTTTGTCGAAGTTGGGGGAGAAACGCGCGGAGCTTAAGCGTCTGCGCGCGAAGCTGGACGAACTGAAGAAAGTGACGGGCAAACTCTCCGCCGCTCCCTCGAAGGAGTGAGGCCGAAAGTTGCCGCCCGTCGCGTTTGAGCGTCTCCGTATCCGGCCACGCTCAAGCGAAACCGGCCTTAGTCGTTAGCCGTGAGACACGAGAGGCGGCGCGTGCCTGTGCAGCACACGCCGCCTCTGCTCTTTAACTCGCGGCACGATCCTTCGTCTCAAGCTCAATCGGGCATGATGCGCACGAGCGCGAGACGCTTGCGCCCGTCGTCGGACTTCTCCGTGATGTGCGCCAGCATGATCTGCACTTTGATGTTTTGCTCTCCGTGCGCGAAGGTGGTGGTAAAGCGTTCTACCGCCTGCCCGCTCGCCATGAAAGAGTGGAAGCGGAGGCGAAACCCGACGACCTGTTCGACGGGCGCGATCTCCGTGAAGAAGTTGCGTCCCCAGACATCTCTGGCCTCGATGGTCTGCGTGTTCTCGGCAGCGGGGCTGTAGCGAATGACCGTGCCCGCCGGGTCGAGTTCGAAGAGGCCGAAGGGAAGGATCGCGGTCGAGCCTTCGATGCTGCCCCGCTCTGTGTTGCGCACAGACGCGCTCTCATAAGTTGCTGGTAATGCCATCAGAATTTACCTCCCTGCAACGAAGTGCGTTTCCGTTTCGCCCGATGTTTTCGCGAGTATGGAGAGGGCTAAGCGGCGGCGTGCTCTCGCCTCGTCGCGCAGTTCCATTGCTTCGATTGTCTCTCCGCTTCTACGCTTGGCGGAAGCTTCCGCCAAAAGCAGTTCGCAGACTTTCAATTGCTCTAAGGCATGCGCGTGATTGAGGTGCGCCGTGTCGTCGGAGCGTCGCATATTTCTGGCTCCTGTTCTGTGCGGGGTGGGCGTGGTGTCGGGTCGCCCGGCTAGCGTTCGCTGCTTAAAGCGTTCTGAGCCGTCTGGTGTGGACGGATGTGACGGTTCAGGAGACGCGTAAAACATTTCGCGCACATGCCGCGAGAGGGGCGGGCGGCGGTGCGTCGAATAATCGTCCCGCACGACGTACATACGACCGCGCAACGCTGCTCGCTCTGTCCTGATTCCTTGCTCATAGCCATTACCGATATAGCGGGGACGCCCCACCTCTGGCGGGTGGTTTGCGTCCCCGTTTCCCCCTTGTCATTACCTTTCGGTATTGTTGACGATAGTCGATAACGTTGAGGCTGTCTGTACGTAGCCGCACTTAGTTTCGACCGCGCACAGCCCTCTTTTCACACGAATTTCCGGGCGTAAAAAGCTCTGCCGGGGGATTTAAGAATAGCCGGACGGGCAAGGGAATTTCCGTGGCGGGGAGAGTCTTAAACTGCCGGTTCGGGCAGGAGCCGCGCCAGCAGGTTCTTTAACTGCTCGTGATCTTCGAGGTAGGTGATCCAGTCGTTGTTGCCGACGTTGATGTCCTGACCTTCGAGGTCTGCGCCGTACTTCTCCGCCATCACGACGAGCGGCGTCTGCCCGTCGTATTTCGCGTGCTCGCGTATCTTGCGCCCGGTGGCGAGCACAGCTTCGAGCGGTTTGCCGACAAGGTTGATGAGCACCAGATCCGCATGCGCGCTGTGGCCGTCCATCCTTGCCAGCGCATCCTCTTCATCGAGCGCCAGCAGCACGCGGTAGCCGTCGACTTGAAGGTTGTGCTTCAAGAGCGGGCGGGTGTCGTCGTCTTCTTCGATGAGAAAGATAGTGCGCCGGTTCTGCTGCTCAGGCATGCTTCATTTACCCTTTAATTGTATTGACCGATTATGCCTTTCGACCGGAACATTTTCGGTACGGTAATAGACATAGAAGCAGATTCCCTTGATGCGTGCCCCGGCGTACAGAGTGCGGGAGCGTACTGTGCTGCCTGCGTACACCTGCTATAGTCCGAACCAGTTAAGTCAGTCAGCCTAGAACTGCGACATAAACTTAGCCCTGCGATCTATCCTTATGCCGACAGCGAGTCTCTCCAAAGCATGAGGATATAACTTATGACGACGCCCGACGGAAGCAGTCTGCCAACCACTAATCGCATTCTCGCCGAACTGCCGACAGAAGAGTACGAGCGTCTCTCGCCTCACCTTGAACCCGTTACGCTCGCGGTCGGCGACATGCTCTACTACCCTCAAGAGCCTCTCACGCACGTTTATTTCCCCAATCGCGGGACGGTTTCCGTGATTGCGACTCTTGCCGACGGCGGGGGCGTCGAAGTGGGCGTCGTGGGCAATGAAGGCTTGTTCGGTTTGAACGTCGTCCTCGGAAGTATGAGCACGCCGCACGAAGCCATGGTGCAACTGCCGGGCGATGCGTTTCGGATACCGGCGCACGTAATTATGGGAGAATTTAAGAAGGGCGGGCAGCTTCAGGATTTAATCCTGCGCTACGTGCAAGCCTTCATCATCCAGATCGCGCAGACGGCGGCCTGCAATCGCTCGCATCCCATGGGCGGCAGGCTCGCGCGCTGGCTCCTGATGACCCACGACCGCGCCATGACGGACGAGTTGCTGCTCACGCACGAGTTTATCGCAGTGATGCTCGGCACGCGCCGGGCGGGCGTCAGCGAAGCGGCGGGCAGGTTGCAAAACGAAGGGCTTATTAAGTACAGGCGCGGGCATATCCAGATCATTGACCGCAAAGGGCTGGAATCAACCTCCTGCGAATGTTACCCGCTCGTGAAGCGGGAATTCGACCGCCTGCTCGGCGGCAACGGCGGCATACACTGAAATCAGAACCCCGCCGCAACCTGGACGCACGCGGCAACTACCGCACTGTAAGGACGGCTTCGCCCTCTTTCCTTCAAATTCAAACTAACGAATAAGGCGCAAATTTTCCCCGTGTACCAAAGCGTACATAAAGCGTGTTAAGCTATTCGCGTATTACGCGACGGTTCTTTTAAGAATCCAATATCCGTCATCTGGTTGAGCCATGCGCCTCCTTATGCCGTCTGCTGTCTTCCTACACACAACCGGACTTTATTAGAAGCCAAAATCATGTCAGAACTTCAAAACGCGCGACCGCCGACCGAGAACCGGATTCTCAGAGCCCTCCCCGACGAAGAATACGAACGCCTCGCGCCCCATCTGGAATTCATCGAGACAACTCACGGCCAGATTCTCTACCAGACCCAACAGACGATTGATTACGTCTATTTCCCGAACAAGGCAATGATCTCGCTCGTCTCGCAAATGGCGGACGGCGGAAGCATAGAAGTGGGCATTGTGGGCTTTGAAGGGATGGCCGGTCTGTCCTTCGTGCTCGGCGTTGACAGGTCGCCGTACGAGACGATGGTGCAGATTCATAACGGCGCGGCGCGCATGCCCGCCCGCCTGCTCAAGGAAGAGTTCAAACGCGGCGGCACTTTGCAGGACGTGTTGCTGCGCTACACGCAGTCGCTCCTGCTGGTGACCTCGCAGGTGGCCGGTTGCAACCGCGCCCACTCGCTGGAAGAACGATTCGCACGCTGGCTCCTGATGAGCCACGACCGCTGCCTCTGCGACAACCTGCCGCTGACGCACGAGTTTCTCTCCATGATGCTCGGCGTGCGCCGCGCCGGAGTGACGACCGCCGCCCTCGCCCTGCAAGCCGAAGGATTCATCCACTACACGCGCGGGCACATACGGATCATCAGCCGGGAAGGGCTGGAGCGCATCGCCTGCGAGTGCTACGCGACGCTCAAAGCGGATTTCGACATCGTAACCTCTGGAACGAAAAATGCGGGGGGGGGCAAACCGGAATAAATAGACACGAACACGCCACACACGGAGAGGAAAATTCCGGCACGCTCTGAACTCCCCGCACCGCTCCGCCCGGCTCTCACACCTTTCACCTTCCGCCGCCGCCAAACTAAAACATCAGATCGAATCCGCCTTCGAGCACGCGCGCGAGCTTGCCCGTGCGCCAGCCGCGCACGCTGTCGCGCACGAGCGGCGAAGGTTCTTCGCGGTAGCGGCGCACGATCTGCGTCTGCGCATTGTTCGCCCCGTCGGCCAGCGCGCGCGCGGCCTGCCCGCGCACCCCTTCACGCCCGGCAGGTTCGTCCGGTTGCGCCACGACGCGAACGTGTACGCGCGCACGATTGAAAGACTTCTCATCCTGCGGCGTCTCCAGCACGTGCCACCCCGACTCGCCGTGCAGCAGCGAGTAGGCCGCGAAGCCGGAGACTGCCGCCAGCATTTGATAAGGCGCATCCGCCGCCGAAGTAGCGGTCGCATCCGCCGGAGCGGCGTCGTCCTTCGTCTCTTCTAAAATCTCGAAGCGCATCCGCCGCGCTTCAGCCCACAGGCGATACATCCCTGCGATGCGGCGCGCAAACTCGTTGCAGACGGATGCATCCGCGCCCGCGTCGCAACTGGCGCGCACGGAGAGAAAGGCATCGCGCGGGTGTCCGGCGGCGAGGCCGCGCGCGGCGGCGTCTATGAGATAGAGTTGATGCGCGAGGCGCGCGACGAGGTCTGCGGGGAAGTGCTGGCGTCCGCGCGTGTGCGCGCCCGTCAGGCGTTTGAGGAGCGAGCCTGCCGTGTCGAGTCCCGTCTCGATGCGGTCCATGTACTCCGCGAGGCCGAGCACCCCAAAGCGCGCGGGCGAATTCCAGAAGCCGGGCGCGGAAGTTTCCAGCAGCGCGCTCGTCTTGCGCCCCTCCCATTCTTCACCTTCAACCTGATCCGCGAGCGCGTCGAACTTGTCTTGCAGAAACTGCACCTCCGCGAGCGTGCCGCGCGCATCCGAGACGATGGCTTCGAGCCGCAGTTCGCGTTCGTCCGTGCTCGTCTCTTCGTCCGGCGCGTCCTCTTCCGCGAGCGCACGCGTCGTCGCCCTCGGCTCGTCGCCGGAAAATTCGAGCGCGTCCGGGTCTATAAACTCCACGTCGAGCCGCGCGCCGCCGCTCGCCGCGCGCACGAAGAGAAATTGATCGCCTTCGGGAAACTGGTGATTGACAATCGTGAGCGCGAGCGGCGACAAAAGGTAACGCTCGATGGCGCGTTTCAAAGGACGCGCGCCGAGGTCTGCTGTGAAACCCTTCTCCAACAGAAAATCTATCGCCGACTCGTCCCACTCCACCGCCCACTGGCGCATCCGCAAGCCGCGACGGCGCAGCACGTCGTTCAACTCCTTGCGCAACAGATCGCGCATGATGCTGCGACCGAGCGGGCGAAACACTACGACGCGATCAATGCGATTGACGAACTCGCGCCGGAACGCACGCACCACCGCGCGCTCGACCGCGCCCGACGCAAACTGCGCCTGCTCCTGCGAAAATCCGATGCTCGCGCCGTGCGGCAGAGTCGCGCCGAGGTTCGAGGTCATGATCACGACGCAGTGGCGAAAGTCCGCAGTGTTGCCGCGCCTGTCCGTGAGTCGCCCGTCGTCGAAGACTTGCAGGAACAAGTCCCACACCTGCGGGTGCGCCTTCTCGAATTCATCGAGCAGGACGACGGAGAAGGGCTGTTTGCGGATCGAGTTGACGAGCGCGGTGCTCTCCGCTGTCGTGTCGCGCGGCTCGCCTAAAATTCGGTCTAGCGTTTCGGGAGTCTGGAACTCGCTCATGTCGAGCCGGATCATGCGTTCGGGCGAACCGAAGAGAAACTCCGCGAGCGTCTTGGCGATCTCGGTCTTGCCCGTGCCTGTGGGACCGACGAAGAGAAAGACGCCTTGCGGGCGCGTCGGGTCGGTCAAGCCCGCCTTGATCATCGCCACGCGTTCCACCAGGCATTCGACCGCCTCCGGCTGCCCCAGCACGCGCCCCTCGAAGAAGCCGCGCAACTCTTTCAGGTCAAGCCCCGCCCTATCGTCGAGAATGCTCACGGGCAGACCCGTCAACTGCGAGAGCGTGACGAGCAGATCGTCGAGCGTCACTTCGTTTGCAGTGCCCCTCACGTGTTCCGCGCCCGGCTCTTTGGTCGCCACTGCCACGGTTGCGTTGTCGCGTTCGATCAAGAGGCGGCGGTGCGTGGAATCGAGCAGCAAGAGCAGATTGCCGGGCGCGGCCTTGTCTGCGAGATATTGCTTGGCGAGTTGGAAAGCCTCCTGCAAAGTCTGTTCGGAGATACGCGGCGCGGCGGCGTTCGTGACGGCGGCGGCGTGCGTCTCTGTTGCGTCGAAGCCCTGACGCGCCGCCGTGTCGCCGTTCGCGCCGCCTGCGTGTTGCTGCATCGCCCAACGACGCGCGACTTCGAGCGTCTCCGCGTCGCCGAGCGGGTTGACGCGGCACGTCTCCAACACCGTGCGCAGGCGCGGGCGCAACTGCATCAACTTCTCATAAGCCGCCGAGGGCGTCTCTCCGACGAGCTTTACCGCGCCGCTCTCGATGTGCGGCAGCAACAGGTCGAGCAAGCCCGAAGGGTTGTATTGATGCCGACCCGCCCAGACGAGTTCGTGAAAGTTAGGCACGACCCACAGCACGCGCTTGCCGCCGATCTCGCGCACGAGCGTCTGCACGCGCCCTTCGAGTTGGCCGATGTATTGCTGCCCGGCCAGCACGTCCGCCGCAGAGGCTTCGAGAATGATCCAGCGCTCCTGTTGCAGGCGACGCGCGAGCACGCGCACGAGCGCGGTCTTCCCCGTGCCCGAATCGCCGACGAGCAACACAGAGCGCGGCGGCTCTTTCCTGAGCGCAGTCTCCATCTCCAGCACGCGCTCGCGCACAGCCTCCAGCATCAACACGCCTTCCGGCGCGTCGCCGTTCGCGCCGGACGCTTTTCCGTCAGCCGCGCCTTCAACCTCCGGCTTCCACACGCGACCGAACGACCCTAGGAATTCGAGATCGACGCGTGCCTCTTTCCACTCGTCGAACTCGCGCAGCAAACTCTGCGGCAACACGTCGCGCAGGTCGCTGAAGACGGTCGTGAGTAGTTCGATCTGATCGGGTGAAAGCGTGTAGAGCGCATCGTTGAAGGTTGCGCCCGTCTCGCCGCAGGCGATGCGGCGGGTGAGAAATTCGCGGAGCGATTGCAGCGGCGTGTATTCGCCCCACGCGCCTTTGATGTGCAGCAGGAGCGGTACGATGACGGGGCGTTCGCCCGCGCGTGCATCGAGCGCGCGCAGGGCGTAGTAACCCGGCCAGTAGTAAAACTCGTTGATGTGCGCGAGGAGCGGCGTCACGACATCTGACGCGTCGCGCCTTTGGCCGAGGGCTTCGAGCGCGATGCAGGCGACGACGACGTTTGTGCCGCGCGCCAGTTCGATCAGGTCGTGCGTGGAATATTTTTCATCCTTCAACAACTCGACGCCCTTGTGAAAATATTCGTGATGCCGCAACTCTGCGGGGCGCGAACTCTGCTGGTAATGCGCGTCCATCGCCGACGCCAGCGCGTACACGTCCGTCTCGTCAATCGTGCTCGACGCGGCGACGACATCGGCGGTCGCTTGCTCGACGGAATCCGCGCTCGCCTCTTCCGCCGGGAAGGCTTCGGCGAGCGAAGCCGCGTCGGTCGGCTGGCTCGTCTCAAGCTCCTGCGACGCGCCTTCGAGCGGCACGACGCGTTGCTCTACAGACGGGTCTACAGGCAGGGCTGGCGCAAGCGTCGCAGCGTGCGCCACTGGCAACTCCTGACGCGCTTCCTGCTCGCGCCGCACGCGTGCCAGCGCACGCGCGAGATACGCGCTGACGCCCACGGAGAGCAGGCACAACAGGACGAGTCCGGCAATGATGAGTTGCGTCATGGGAAATGCGATACCACTTCAAGGACGAAGAATTAAAGCCGCAAAAGTTTAACACCCGTTACTTTGAAAGCAACGGAAAATACTGAAACCATCACCCGGCCTGCGCCGGAAGCGTTTGACGCCTCCAACCCGTGCCAGCGGTATTTCCCACGCGCCTTTCAGCGAAGCGTTGAAGCTGGCCTTATCCCCGCTCCCGTCGCACGGGCGGCGCTCGTTCGTCAGCCTGCGCGGCGTGATCTTTCGTCGAATTTTTCGAGAGTCCGCCGCGCGTTAAATTATTTCTAAATTATTCAAATTTTCCCCCGCCCGCCCCTTCTTCGTGTATGATGCACGCGCTTTCCCATCCCTTATGACACGTTTAGCCGACCCCGCCGGTCTGAACCCCTTAGGACAAATCAGATGCTAAGAAGACACTTCATGACACTGTTGAGCTGCGTCTCCTGCGCGCTCCTGTTGCTCGCTTGCGGCGGCGCATCCAACTCGAACAACGCGCCCGCCACCAACGCACCCGCCGCCAACACCAACGCCGGTAAGGCTTCCGCGACGAACACCGCCGCTCCGGCCTCTACCGCTCCGGCTTCCAACGCGGGCAGCAGCGGCGACACGATTGGCGTTCCCGAATGCGATGATTACCTCGCCAAGTATGAAACCTGCGTCTCCAGCAAGGTGCCGGAGGCGGCGCGTGCGCAGTATCAATCGACGCTCGCGCAGACGCGCAAGTCCTGGCGCGACCTCGCCGCCAACCCGCAAACCAAAGCGAGCCTCGCGCAAGCCTGCAAGACCGCAACCGAATCCGCACGCCAGACCATGAAATCCATCGGCTGCGAATTTTAATTCTCCGCCGCGTCGCGCGAAGTCTCCCTTCTCACCACAAGGACGCCGGACGCTTTTCAAGCATCGCGCAGGTAGAAGACCCTCCGCTTCCACCTGCGCGATGCTTTGTTCAACTTCTCGACACACTAAATCTTTTCTTTGCCACTCGCGCCTCCCCCTTGAGTTTAAGTCTCAGGCCGGAGGCGCAAAGTAGTTGCGCTGTCGCGCGCAAAGTAGTTGCGCTGTCGCGCTCTAAGAGTTTTCCCGTCCATCGGTTATAATCTCCTTTAACTTTAACGAAACGTCTCATCACATTCGCAATAATTTCCGAGGAGCAAGCATGACCGCTGAGAAGATCGCCAGGCGACCCGCGCAGATCAAGTTTGACGGGCGCATCCTGTTTTTGACCGACGACACCACGCTCATTCGACGCCAGCTCGAAGCGGGCGAGGATTTGCCCTTCGACCCCGAACGCCCGCTGATGAACAACATCTCGACCGACGAGATCACGCCCGGCTGGGTCTGTTTCTACTACGACGAAACGCTCGGGCAGTATGTCTACGTCGGGATGCGCGAGGCGGCGGTGCAGAAGGACGAAGTTAAAAACGGGGGCTTCAAGGTGGTCGTCTCCGGCCTCTCGAAAGGCTGCGGCTCGTCGCGCGAAACCGCGCCCTACGCCGAGCGCGCCGCAGGCGTCGAACTCGTCATCGCCAGAACGATTGAGAAAATCTACGGGCAGAACTCGCAGAACATCGGCCTTTTGACTTCGACCGACTTCGGCCTCATCGAACGCATCCGGCGCGGCGAAGAGATTCCGCTCGCGGAGTTTACGCGCGGCCTCGATCCGATCTCGCAGGCGATTGTCGAATACGGCGGCCTCTTCAATTACAACAAGGCGCGGCTCGCGGGCGAAACCGTGCCACCGCCTATCGAAACCAAAAAGCGTCCGATGAACATCGTCGAGAAGATCATCGCGCGCCACGCATTTGTCAGGGCGGGCGAAGTCGGCGTCGAGGCCGTGCGTCCCGGCGATGCGCTGTTCGCCGTCGCCGACGTGCGCTTCTCGCACGAGTACGTGACGCCGATGGCCGAGTCTCTGTTCAAAGGCGCGCTCGGACAGGACGCGCAGGTGACGGAAGCCGAATCCGTCTATGCGTTCCGCGATCACCTGACGTTTCTGGGGCGCGTCATGTCGGACGACAAGAAGAAGATGGGACTTCTGGAACGCGCCGACGGGCTGGCCGTCACGCAGGAGAGTTTCACGCGCGAGCAGGGCATCAAACTTTACAGCGGCACGGAAGCTACCGGGTCCGAGGCCATCTGCCACAACGCCGTCGTCGAAGACATCGCGCTGCCCGGTCAACTCGTCATCGGCACGGACTCGCACACCTGCATGGCGGGCGTGCTCGGCTGCTTCGCCTTCGGCGTCGGCTCGACCGACATGGCGAACGCCTGGTACACGAAAGACATTCGCATCAAAGTGCCTGAGACGGTGCGCTTCGTGTTGCGCGGGCAGAAGCGCGCAGACGTGTCGGCCAAAGACGTGATGCTCAAAATTCTCTCGACCGATTACATGAAAGAAGGGCGTGGGATAGGTCAGGTCTTGGAGTTCGCGGGCGAAGGACTCGCGGAGATGTCCATTGATGAGCGCGCGACTTTGACTAACATGGCCGTCGAAGCCGGAGGCACGACCGGCATCATCGAACCCGACGAAGTGACGCTCCAATATCTCGTCAACTCGCGCGGACTCGACGCCGAGGAGATTCGCCAAGGTTTCCTCAAGAGCGACCCGGACGCAGAGTATGCCGCGACGTTCGAGATCAATCTGGACGAGATACGCCCGATGGTGGCGACGCCGGGCGACCCGCGCAACGGCATCAACATCAACGAACTCACGGAAGAAGTGAAGATTGACGCGGCCTACGGCGGATCGTGTACGGGCGGCAAGATGGCCGACATGGACATGTACGCGGCGGTCTTGCAGCGCGCGGTCGAGCAGGGGCGGCGGGTCGCGCCGGGCGTGCGTCTCTACCTGCAATTCGGCTCGCAGAAGATCAAACAGTATGCGCGCGAACGCGGCTACATCGAAATTTTCGAGCGCGCGGGCGCGGAGTTGATCGACCCTTCGTGCGGCGCGTGCATCAACGCTGGACCGGGCGCGTCGAAGACGGCGGAGACGGTCACGGTCAGCGCGCAGAATCGCAACTTTCCGGGGCGGAGTGGTCCCGGCAAAGTTTATCTCGCGTCGCCGTATGTGGTCGCGGCGTCGGCCATCGCGGGGCGCATCGTCGAGCCGGAAGAGTTCTTGCAGGAGCAAGCAGAGGAGTTGGTCGGCGCGTGAAAGGGATCGGCAAGGGACACCTGAGCGCAGACCACTCGCCGAAGTATGAGCGGCTGGAGCGCGAGCGGCGATACCTCTTGCGCGAGTTGCCGCCCGGCCTGAAAGTCAACGACCAGCACTCGCAGATCACGGACAACTACATCACGGGCACGCGCCTGCGGCTGCGCAAAGTGCGCTGGCCTCTAACCAACGAGTGGACTCTGAAACTGACGCAGAAGCACGCGCCCGCGCCGCCCGACTTCTCGCGCACGCTCATCACGAGCATCTACCTGAACGAGTACGAATACGAAGTCTTCTCCGTCTTCGAAGCGAACGAGCTGCGCAAGAACCGTTATCCTTACGAGCACGAAGGACGCAAATATTCAATCGACGTTTTCCTCGGCGCGCTGCGCGGACTCATCCTCGCGGAGACGGATTTCGACACGGACGCGGAGATGGACACGTTTCCGCCGCCGCCCTTCGCCGCGCTCGACGTGACGCACGACGAACTGTTCACCGGCGGGCGGCTGGTCTATCTGACGATTGACGAACTGCGCGCGGAATTCAAAGCGCGCGTCGAGAAATGGGAGGGGCGTTGATGAGCGGACGTTCGAGCGGGTTGTTCGTCGTAGTGGTCGGCTTCGTGATCGTCGGCTTGGGGTTGTTGATGTGGGCGGGCGCGCTCTCCTGGTTCGGACGCCTGCCGGGCGACCTGCGCTTCGGCGGCGAACGCACGCGCGTCTTCATCCCGATCACCTCGATGCTCATCGTCTCGCTCCTCCTGAGTCTCATCATGTGGGTGGTGCGCCGCTTCTTCTGATTAACTCCGACATGCCCGACAACTCCTCGCCCGTCATCTACACCGTCGGACACGGACGCCACGCGTGGGCTGACTTTCTCGCGCTGCTCCGCGAGCACGAGATCGCGCTCGTCGTGGACGTGAGGAGCGCGGCGCGTTCGCGTTGGCCGCAGTTCAACGGGCGCGTGTTGGAGGCGAATTTGCGGGAGGCGCGGATCGGTTACGAATGGTTGCCGGAGTGCGGGGGGAAGGTGGTCGCGCCGCCGCCGGAACTCGCGCGGGGGCTGGAACGAATCATGGAGCTGGCGTCGGAAGTGCGCGTCGCTTTGATGTGTTCGGAATCGCAGCCGCTCACGCGCCACACGCAGCCGCGCGCCAACTGTCACCGCGTCGGCCTGCTCTCGACGCCGCTTCGCGCACGCGGCGCACGCCTCATACACATCCTGCCCGACGGCGACACGCTCGAAATCGACGAGGCCGCCCTGCCCTCCATCTGGAAGGAAGAGACGCTGTTCGGCGACAGTTAAATTAATCCGATTACAGATTGGCATCCGGCAGCCTTGCGCCGCTTTTAAAAGTGACTGGTGGGAAGCAAGCCGCCTGAGCTACCGGACGGCTCTTTATTCGTCTCTGTTCTCGTCAACCTTCGGCGGGTGTCGGAAATTCCGTGTGGGCGTAGGCGTCGGCGTGGGCGCGTGCGAAGTAGGTGGCGAGCAGGAAGGCGAGGAGCATGATGGCGGCGGCAGTCCAGAAGGTGACGAGCAGCGAGCGGTCGCTCATCTCGTGGAGCCGCCCGTCTGCGCCGTAGGTGGCGACCGCGCTGTTGATGAGGAGCGCGGCGATCATCGGGCCGACGGCGCGCGCCAGACTCGCCACCGATTGCACCACGCCGAGCACGCCGCCCTGTTCGCCCCGCCCAACGCTTCTGGAGGCGAGCGTTTGCAGCGAAGGCGTCGCCAGCGAATTGCCGAGCGCAAACGTTCCGCCGACCAGCAGCAGCAGAGGCAGCCCCGCGCCCTGACCGAGCAGCGGAATCGCAAACAGACTCAGTGTAAAGAGCAGCGCGCCGACGATGACCAGAAACATCTCGCCGAACATTTTGACGAGACGCCCGATGAGTCCTCCCTGAATGATCGCGCCGATGATGCCGACGTACATGAAGAGATAACCGTTATGTGAAGCGTCGTAGCCGTAGCGATACATCGTGAAGAGGGCAAACGA
>DASWNS010000469.1:0-7689 GCA_036399115.1 Pyrinomonadaceae bacterium
ACAACCTCTCAGGGCTGACCGGCGCGAGTTTCGACGTGCGCGACGACAACACGGAAGGCATCCGCGTCAGCAACGGCCAACTCGAAACCACGACGCGCGGCGGCGTGAAAACCACAGTGCAGGGCAACGAGTACATCGCGCTCAATCAACAGGGCAGCATCAAGAGCCGCGAGAGCCTGCTGGCGATGCCCCTGCTCGTCTCCCCGCGCGACCTCGAAAAAATATCGGCCACAGACAAGGGCGCAACCAGCGTCACGCTGCGCTGGGTGCGGCCACCGACGGGCGCGCCGCGACATTACCGCGTCGAAGTCGCCACGTCGCCGTTCTTCGTACAGGCCGGGAAGGTAACCGAGCGCGACCAACTGGAGGCGACGCAGTTCAGCGTCAGCGACCTGCGCGCGGGCATCTATTTCTGGCGCGTGCGCGCCGTGGCCGCTTCCGGCCAGATCAGCGAATGGACTGAGCCGCAGAAGTTCACCATCGTCGCGGGGCAAGGCACGGGAGATCACATCTCGATTTCGGGCGTCGCGTTCGAATTTATCGGCGGCAGCATCTACGTGGTGCGCGGGCGCACGCAACCGGGCAACACTATCCGCATCAGCGGGCGCGAAACGCTGGCCGCCGCCGATGGCTCTTTCCAACTCCAAATCTCCGTGCCCAGAGCCGCACGCGAAATCATCGTCGAAGCCGAAGACTCGCAAGGCACACGCAAAGACACGCGCCTTGCCTTCACCCCCAATGCGGGACAGAGCTAAAAGTGATGAGTGATGAGTGATGAGTGATGAGTTAAACCTCTTCTCACTCATCACTCATCACTCATCACTCATCACTTAGTTATGCAGGTCATCCTGTTAAAAGTTGAGCATGAGCGTCCGGGGCGCGCTTTGTTGGAGGCGTTGCGCGAGGCGGGCGTGTGCGCGACGGAGATGGCGGCTGTCGGGTCGTCGCGGATGGGCGAGGGCGTTGTGGAAGTGTCGCCGCTCGCGTTGATCTGCGAGATCGCGGAGGACGTTAGCATCGCCGAGGTGCATGCGGCGATCACGGAGGCCGCCGCCGCGTGGCCTGAAGCCTCTGTCGTCGCCTGCCGCCGTTTTGAAGCGGGCGAGCCGCAACCCGAACTCTACCGCCTCGACACGCATGCGCTGCTCCGTCTCGGCTTCCACGCCGTCGCAGACGATCCGGCGCAGTTGCCAGCCCTGCTGCGCGACCTCGAAGAGGCGGGCAAGAATCTGCCGGAGTCGGCCACGCACTCCGAAGTCCTGGACACGACGGCGACTCCGGCCAGCATGTTGCTGCCGGACAATTTGAGCGTCGCGCGCCTGCGTGCGGCCTTTGAAGCGGTCGCCTCGCTCCATTTCGTGAGCGATCAAAAGAGCGCGGCGCAGACCGCCCTCGCCGGACTCGCCCCGCTCGTCACCGCAGACCGTTGGACGATCTATCTCGCGGAGCTTGAGCGCGGCCAACAGGTCGCGCGCTTCGAACCGCTCGCCGTGCGCGGGCTGACCGAGAGCGAACGCGCCCTGCCCGAAGGCGACTGGCGACGCGCGCTCCACACCGACTCGCTGATGCTCTTGACCGGCACGGAATCGCAGGCCGCGCGCAACGCGTTTGCCACCAACGAGACGTTGAGAGAGACGGAAGGCGCGCGGCGCGTCTTGGCCGTTCCGCTCGTCAACGGCGAGCGCGTCGTGGGAATACTGGAAGCGGTGCGCGAGGGCGAGGCGGCACCCGGTTTCGCGTCGAGCGAAGCGGCGCTCATCTCCGCGCTCGCGCTGCCGCTCTCAGCCGCGCTCGCCAACTCCGTCCGCATCGCCGAAGCGGAGAAACTTTCGCAGACCGACGATCTCACCAAGCTGCACAACGCGCGATACCTCCGCCAATTCCTGATCGCCGAGATCAAACGTGCCCGGCGCTACGGCTCAACCGTGACCGCACTCTTCTTCGACCTCGACGACTTCAAAGAGGTCAACGACCGCTACGGCCATCTCGTCGGCTCGCACGTCTTGATGGAGATGGCGACCGTGATCCTGACGGGCGTGCGCGACACGGACGTGGTGGCGCGCTACGGCGGCGACGAATTCGTCGTCATCTTGCCGGAGACGAATCTGGACATGGCCTCGCGCGTCGCCGAACGCATGCGCGAGAAGATCGCCGAACACGTCTTCAACGGCGGGCGCAGTCTGCGCCTGCGCATGACGGCCAGTTTCGGCGTCGCCGCCTTCCCCGAACATTCACAGTCCCCGCAGCAGTTGATCGCAGACGCCGACGCGGCCATGTACGAAGCCAAAGCCGCGCACAAAAACTGCGTCCGCTTCGCCTCCAAGCCCGAGCCGAGATAACTCAAGCCCGACTTCTCTCCCCGGCGTTTAGCGACGCGCCCCGCCCGAATCCGAATTTCCGCATTAAAATAGCCGACTTGAGCCTGTTGGCTTTAGTATTTGGGCTTTTTCGTTGTATCTTGTTGAGTTGGTAGGGCGTCGCGTGGCGCGAGCCTCGCAGGGTGCTGTAGGAAGTCGGACTTACGTGCTGTTATTTCATGTAATCCTCTAACTTCGCTCGCCCCGCGCTCTGTAACCTTCATTTCTGACGCAACACATTCATGCTTGGATAGAAAAATTAATGGCCTTTAAATCACTCTTTAGTCTATTTTCCAGCGATCTGGCGATAGACCTCGGAACTGCCAACACGCTCGTCTATGCCAAAGGACGCGGCATCGTCGTGTCGGAGCCGTCTATCGTCGCCATCAACAAGTCCACCAACCAGCCGCTCGCCGTCGGCAAGGAAGCCAAAGAGATGCTGGGGCGCACGCCCGGCAACATCGTCGCCATCCGCCCGATGAAGGACGGCGTCATCGCCAACTTTGAGGTGACGGAGAAGATGCTCCAACACTTCATACGCAAGGCGCACAACGGCAAATCGTGGGTCAGCCCGCGCGTCGTCATCGGCATCCCTTCCGAGATCACGCAGGTCGAACGCCGCGCCGTCGAAGACTCGGCCTATCGCGCGAAGGCTTCGGAAGTCTACCTTGTCGAAGAAGCGATGGCGGCGGCCATCGGCGCGGGGCTGCCCATCACCGAACCGCATGGCAACATGATCGTGGACATCGGCGGCGGCACCACCGACATCGCCGTCATCTCGCTCTCAGGGATCGTCTATTCGCGCGCCGTGCGTGTCGCCGGAAACGAGATGGACGAAGCGATCACGGGTTTCATCAAACGCAAGTACAACCTGCTCATCGGCGAACGCACCGCCGAGATGATCAAGATTCAACTCGGCTCGGCCTTCCCGCTCGACGAACAACTCTCGATGGACGTGCGCGGGCGCAACCTCATCGAAGGCATCCCCAAAACCATCACCATCACCGACGACGAAGTGCGCGAAGCTCTGGCCGATTCGATCTCGACCATCGTTAACGCCGTGCGCGTCGCGCTCGAACGCACGCCCCCGGAACTCTCCGCAGACATCGTGGAGCGCGGCATTGTCTTGACGGGCGGCGGCGCGCTCTTGAAGAACCTTGATCGTCGCCTCTCCATCGAGACGGGCTTGCCCGTCTCCGTCGCCGAAGACCCGCTCTCGTCCGTCGTGCTCGGCGCGGGCAAGATGCTCTCGGACTTCAACCTTCTCAAGCGCGTGAAGTGGGACAACAACCTGACGAGCGGAACTTAAAAGCCGTGAATCGTAAATCGTAGATCGTGAATAGAGAAACCCGGCCTGAGTCTATTTACGATTTACGATTCACTATTTACTAACTATGGCTGTTACGCGAACGCAGAAAGAGATCAGGCAGCGCGCGCCGCTGTGGTTGCTCGCGCTGCTGGCTGTGAATCTGGTGTTGATGTCCGTCTCGGCGCGCGATGAATCGGGACACAAGCGTCTGATTCAAGTCTGGGCGCAAGGGTTGATCTCGCCCGTGCAGAGCCTCTTCTCCGGCGCGACCGGAGCCGGGACGGGCTTCTTCCAACACCTCGGCAGCCTCAACCGCGCCGCCACCGAAAACGAAGAACTCAGACGCAGGCTCGCCACCACCGAAACCGAACTGCGCGAAGCGCGGATGGCGCGCGACGAGAACGAACGCCTCAAGGGACTCCTCGAACTCAAAGAGCGTGGCGAATACCAGACCGTCACCGCACGCGTCATCGCCCGCGACCCGTCCGAATGGTTCGACTCGGTGATGATCAATCGCGGCAGTTCATCAGGCATCGAACGCGACATGCCGGTCGTGACGCATGAGGGGATCGTCGGTCGCATCGTCGGCGTCAGCCCGTACACGGCGCAGGTGTTGCTGGTCACGGACGAACGCTCTGCGGCGGGCGCGGTCGTCGGCCAACTCGGCGCGTCGCAAGCGATGGGTTCGGTGCGCGGCTACGGCAAAAACGGGCTGCTCGACATGCGCTACGTTTCAGGGCTGGAGGCGGTCAAGCAGGGCGACATGGTCGTGACGACGGGGCAGGACAGCATCTACCCGCCGGGCTTGAGCGTCGGCGAAGTGGTGGAATTCAAGCAGGGGTCGGCCACCTCTCCGCACGAGATCAAAGTGAAACCGACCGCGCGTTTGAACTCGCTCGGAGAGGTCGCCGTGCTGCTCTATCGCGCGCCGCCGCGCACGCCGCCCGCCGACGCTATTAAAGGCAGTGCCAAGTGACAAGGTGACGAGTGACAAGGTAAATCAGAAACCTCGTCTTTAAACTTGTCTTTTCATCTCGTCACTTGTCACCTGTCACTCGTCACTGTTTTTTGTTTTTATGAAGCTGAAGATCGCCCTGTGTGTCGCGCTGGCCGTGTTGTTGCAGACGAATTTGCGTCTCATCTGGCCGCCGCTCGTCTATTTCGATTTACCGCTCATCGTCGTCACCTATTTCGCGCTGCGGCGCGACGTGGTGCAGGCTCTCTTCGTTGGCTTCGTGGCCGGACTCGGCACAGACGTTTTCAGCCGTGGACTTCTCGGCGCAAACGGTTTCTCCAAAACGCTCATCGCTTATCTGATCGCCGCGCTCGTCACGCGCATCATGCTCGACAACCCGCTGGCGCGAATTCCCGTCTTAGCAGGTGCGGCAGCCTTCGACGCAGTTGTCGTCGTCTTTCTCCATCGCCTGCTCGGACAGCCCTCGCTCGTGCCCTTCGCCGAGACGACGGCCTACAAGGTGATCGCAACGACCATCGCGGGCACGTTCATCTTTTACATGTTCGATATTTTTTTCAGCGACCGCGCGCGCCAACGCCGCCATTTCGCTTTTCGTCGCCGCGCGGCGCGTCGGAGTCTGGTCAGAAGGTGAAAGAACAGTGACGAGTGACAGGTGACGAGTGACGAGCAACGAGCGATGAGTTAGAATCCATGTTGAGGGAGTCGCCGGCTCGTCTCTTAAACTTATCCCCCTTCACTTGTCACCCGTCAACTTGTCGACCGTTCTTTAACTTGTCACACGTCACTGTATTTTTATGAAATTTCACGACGAATCGCAAAATCTGCGCGCGCGTTTGCGGATCATTCAGGTGCTCGTCTTCGTGCTGCTGGCGATCCTTGGCGTGAGGCTCTACTTTTTGCAGGTGGTCAACGGCGCGTACTACGCCGAGCGCGCGGAGAATCAGCGCGTGCGACTGCTGCCCATACCGGCGCAGCGCGGCACCATCTTCGACCGCAACGGTCGCATCCTCGTTGACTCGCGCCCGATCTACAACGTCATCCTCTCGCGCGAGGAGTTGCACGGCAAAGACTTAAACTCGCTCGTCGCCCCGCTCTCAGCCGCGCTCGCGCTTGACCCCGAACTTTTGCGCGAACGTTTCGCCGAACTCAAATCGCAGCCCGCCTTCGAGTCCATCATCATCAAGCAGAACGCTTCGATGGCCGACATCCAGTGGGTTGAGACGCGGCAGGCTTTCGACCATCCCGAACTGCGCATCGAGCAACAACCGCAGCGTCGCTATCCGGAAAACGGCATACTCGCGCACGTCCTCGGCTACGTCGCGGAAGTCAATCCGAAACAGTTGGAGCGCGAAGAGTACAAGGTGAAGGGACTCAAGCCCGGCGACATCATCGGGCAGGAAGGCATAGAAGCCACCTACGACGATTATTTGCGCGGGCGCGACGGCTACCGCAAAGTGATCGTGGATAGTCGCGGGCGGATTCAGGACGAGATCGAGAAAGTGCCGCCGCAACCCGGTCAGGACATCGTCACCACGATTGATCTTGAGATGCAGGAGATGGCCGAGGAACAACTGCGCAACTCGCCTTCCGGGCGCGGCGTGATCATCTCGGTCGACCCGAACAACGGCGAGATTCTGGTGATGGCCTCCGCGCCCACCTTCGACCCCAACCTCTTCTCGCAGCGCATCTCCACCAAAGGCGGGCGCGCCGAATATGCCGCGCTCATCAAAGACCCCAGGCGACCGCTCTACAATCGCGCCATACGCGGGCGTTACCCGCCCGGTTCGACGTGGAAGATTCCGATGGCCGTGGCGGGCTTGGAGCAGGGACAGATCACGACCGAGCACTCGAATCTCGTGTGCGGCGGCGGCATCACAGTCGGCAACAAGTTCACGCGCTGCATGGGGCATCACGGCTCGCCCGAGTTGCGCACGGCGATCAAGCATTCCTGCGACGGCTATTTTTACCGTCTCGGTTTGAAGATGAAACTCGAAGGCATCATGCAGATGGTGGAGAGTTTTGATCTCAACAAACGCACGGGCGTCGATCTGCCGCACGAACTCATCAGTTGGACGCCTTCGCGCGAGTTCAAGAAGAAGTTTCAGCCGAAGGCCGCCGAATGGGGCGACATCGACACGGTCTTCGCCTCCTTCGGGCAGGTTTACGAAAACATGACGCCGCTCTCGATGCTGCGCACGATTGCGGGCATCAGCGTCGGCGGCAAACTCTTCGTGCCGCACCTGCTCAAAGAGGTGCGTGCGATTCCGGCGATGGGCGAACCGGGCAGGTTCGATTACCGTCCGGCGCGCGAGGCGCGAACCTTTGTGCCGCTCGATACGAGCCGTCCGAACCCGAAAGTCGTGCCCATCTCGGAGGAGCATCACCGGATGGTCGTCGAAGGCATGTGGCAGGTGGTGAATCAACCGGGCGGCACGGGCGGTGCGATGCAGATGGCCGGGTTCGACGTGGCGGGCAAGACCGGCACGGCGCAGGTCGTCTCACTCGGCAAGGACGTGGGCGAGAACAAAGACCACTCCTGGTTCGTCGCCTATGCGCCCGCACACAAGCCTGAGATCGCCTCCATCGCGCTTATCGAAAACGTCGGCTTCGGCGGCAAGTTCGCCGCCCCGGCCTCGAAGGCCGTCTACGAGGTTTACTATCGCAAGACGCGCCCCGATGCCGCGCCGCCGCCGCAAGTCGCGCAACAGAACAGAGGTCAGAAGCCAGAGGTCAGAGGTCAGGCAAATCCGATAGACTAACTTGTCGCCTGTCACTCTTCACTTGTCACTGTTTTAATTATGGTCGCAATTTTAGAAAAAGGCCGCTTCCGTGATTTCGACTGGCTGCTGACGCTGCTGGCGACCGGGATCGTATTCTTCGGCACGTGGCAGATTCACAACGCGCAGCCGCTTGAGAACTACTGGAAGAAGCAGTTGATCGGGTTGGGCATTTCGCTCGTCGCGCTCTTCGCCATCTCCTTTACGGACTATCGCAAGCTCGTCCATTTCGCGCCCGCCTTCTACGCTTTCGGCCTCTTCCTGCTCATC
>DASWNS010000470.1:0-7011 GCA_036399115.1 Pyrinomonadaceae bacterium
CGCTACAAGGGTCTGGGCGAGATGAACCCCGAACAGCTTTGGGAAACTACGATGAACCCTGAGAAGCGCACGCTCTTGCAGGTCAAAATTGACGATGCGGTGGAAACCGATTCGATCTTCACGGTCTTGATGGGCGACGCCGTCGAACCGCGCCGCAAGTTCATCGAAGATAACGCTCTGGATGTGAAAAATCTGGATATTTGATCATTTAGACAGAGCGGCGGGCAGGCACGTCGAGTTGTAAATTTGACACTTCTCACCCGCTCGCTTAAAATGCCATCCTTTCCTCCTGTGGATCATTGCCCGCTGCATGCAACTCGCGCATGCAGCGGCTTTTTTGTGTGCGGTAGTTTTTCCTGATACCGCGAAAAAAAGGCGGTTAACAGTGGATTGCGATTGAGTGGGGCGAATGTGAGGGAAGTCCGTGCTGCTGCAACGCGGAAGGGCGCAGAGACAGTTGATCGTTCAATCTCTCTCTGCGCCCGTTGCGGTTTTACTCTGCGCCGCCCTCCCTGCGTTGAAGTTTTAAAACGACTGGCCGCGTAAAAGGTAAAATCCGTGCAATCTTAGCTCTTATCGTCAGTTGCGTCGCTGAACTGCTCGTCCAAATCGAGGCGGTCGGTTTTGGTCGCGCCTTGCTGGTTGTAGTAACCGCCGGGCGCGAATTGTCCTGATTCGCCGATGTCGAGGGTACGGCGGTCTTCGGTGGTGGTATCCGATGTCATGTCCGGGGCAGCGGCCTCGCCCGAAGGTGTCTTGGTTTTATCATTATCAGCCATGTCAATTTCTCCTCGTGTTTGAATTTTAGAAAAGACTCTCTATTCACCGTAGCGGCGAACTCGGAAGCGATACAATTTCACGTCTCCTGCGCCGGACGCGATCCCGGCTTTGCGGGCGGTGATCTGCAACTGTTGTTCGGGCGTCTCGACGCCTTCGAGATCGGGCAGGAGCAGTCCGCGCCGTCCGCGTCCGTCTTCGACGATGAGGCCGTAAGTTTTGGGATTCAGTTCTTCGAAACGGGTCGGCTCCGGCGGCGAAAGCACGTCGACCGAATAACGCAGGTACGGCAATTCGGGCGCGGAGACTGGTAAAAAACGCGGGTCGCGCGTCGCCGCACTGATCGCGTTGTGGATTAGTTCTTCGGCAAGCGTGGCTTTGGTGGGTTCGACCGTGCCGATGCAACCGCGCAGGTCGCCCTCGTCGGTTTTGATTGAGACGAAACAGGCCGCGCGCAAGCCGAGCAACGAATCATCCGCGACGGGCGGAGTTTCCGGCACGCGCCCCTCGCGCACAAAAGTCTCTACGGTGCGGCGCGCGAGTTCGGGCAGGCGTCCCTCGTCGTGCGGCGCGGGGTCTGCGTGCGGCGACGACTCGGCCTCTGTCGGGTTTGAGTTTTCCCGCTGGCGGCTGCCCATGTCAGTCTCGGTCTTCATAAACTGTTCAACGCGCGGCTGCCCGCGCGAGTTGAGCTACCAGATAGCCGACGCCGAACGGCGCTTCGTAATGCAAAACTTCGCAATCGCGCGCCGACTCGTCCTCCGTCCCGATGGCGACGAGCATCGAGCGATAGCCACATTCACCTGCGAGGCGTCGCAGATTTTGATCAATGCCAGCGATCCGGTCAGGCGTCTGCGCGTTGATGGATGCGAGCACCTGTTCATCGAAGAGATGCGCTTGAGGGTTGAAGCCCGCGGGCGCGTCGGGCGTCAGGCGATGGCTCAAATCGCCGCTCGCCACAAACGCGACCGCCGCTCGCCCGCTCGCTTCAACCGCGCGCCGGATACACGCGCCGAAACGCACATGATCTTCGTTTGACAGAAAACTATAACCGAGCGCGACGACGCGACCGCGCCATCCGTTGCGTAAAAAGAAATAGAGCGGCACGGCGGTTCCGTGATCGAGTTCGTAGCCTTCGAGCGGGACGATCTTGTAGCCGTCCGTGGCGGCGGATGAAGTGATCGCTTCGAGCAGTTCGAGGTCGAGCGGGGCATTGATGGTCGCTTGCGGAGCGCGAAAGTTGGCAAAGTCGCCGCGCAGTTCCGTCTCACTGTAGGCCACGAAAGCGCGCGCTTCAAGCGGCGCATGCGGCGAGATGATGATGATCGTTTCCGCGCCGGACGCGATGATGCGTTCGGTCAGTTCACGCATCGCCTCGATTGAGCCGCGCACTTCGGCAATAGCTTCCCGCCCGACTTCAGGAACCATGATCGGCGGGTGCGGTGCGATGCCGACGAAAACAATGGAGCCAGCCATATTCAGAGCCTTAACGCGTGTGTCATGTGCAGCCGTATTGCAACGCCTGCTCGTCTGATCCAACTGCCTGCGGGGGCAAAGAGAAACAACTCGGGCGACCAGATCGGGGACTGACCGGCAAAACATTTTGCGGGATGGCGAAATTCTATCACAACCCGAGCGCGCCATGACAAGAAGAGCGTGCGCGCCCGTGATAACATCTCCCGCCTCGACGTTAGGATGGGCGGCGCGATTTCTTTGCGAGCGGGAAAGCGAAAGAGCGAATGATTGAGAGCGGGGAGTTTGATCTACTGATCGTCGGCGCAGGACCGGCGGGGTCGTTTGCGGCGGAGCGTCTGGCGCGTGGCGGTGCGCGTGTCGCGTTGTTTGACGGGCGGCCTGTCGGCGAGGCGAAGGCTTGCGGGGGCGGCGTCACTTCGAAGGCGTTGAAGGCGTGGCCGCATCTGCTCGAAGCGTTGGGGCGCACGGTGGAAGAGGTTGAAATGTACGCGCCCGCCGGTACGCGCGTCAGGCTCAAACTCGACGCGCCTTTCGCCATCTACTCGCGTGCAGCTTTTGATTCCTACCTGCGCGACCGCGCCATTCAAGCCGGAGCGCACGTTATCTCCGAACGCGTCTCCGTCGCTATGGACAACGAGAAAAAAGAGCTTTGGACGGCGCGCGGGCGAAGCGGTGCGCGTTGGCAGGGACGCGTGCTCGTCGCGGCTGACGGCGCGAACAGTCCGATTGCGCGTCGTCTGGCGGGCGCGTTGCCGAACGCGGAGATGGAAGTCGCGTTCGGTTATCGCGCGCCGCTGCCGAAGAATGGCGAGGCGCCGACGGTCATCGCGTTCCTGCCGAATTGGGTGGGCTACGCGTGGGCGTTCCCGCGCCTCGATCATATCTCGTTCGGCATCGCCACCTCGCAAGACGCCTTCAAACATCGCGCGCTCGACGCGCTGCTCTGGGAGTTCATGCTCGGCTACTATCGCATGCGCGACGACGCGAGTGCGCCGCTCTGGTCTTCGCAGGCGAAACCGACGCCTGAGGACGAACTACGCGATAGAGAGATCGAACGTAAACTGCGCGCTTCCGTGAACCGCTACGCCGCGCGTATTCCCGGTCTTGCGCCTGAGACGTGGAACACGCGCCGCGTCGGTTCGCAGACGTGGGCACTCCTCGGCGACGCAGCGGGCTTCGCCGATCCGGTCACGGGCGAAGGCATTTACTATGCGTTGCGTTCGGCTGAAATTTTCGCGGAGGCTTTTCTGGAAGGAGACACGGCGGCTTACGAAGAACGCTGGCGCGCGGATTTCGGGCGCGAACTGCGCCGCGCCTCCGCCATGCGCCGACGCTTCTACGGTGAATTTTTAGGTGCGCCCTTCACCGACCGGATGATCGACTTTGCCCGTCTCCATCCCGGCATCCGGCGCACCTTACGTGAACTCGTCGCGGGCGATCAAGGTTACGTCAACCTCAAGCGTGCGCTCGCACGCAGCGCGCTCTGGCCGCTTTGAACTGTCTGAAAATTTTTTAACGCAGAGGGCGCAAAGTTAAAGACGCAAAGTTAAAGACGCAGCGCGACGCCGGGAATCTCCTTCGCGTTACCTTGCGCCCGCGCTTTTGCGCGCTGTGCGTTAAAAGTTTTCTCAACTGTTTACGGCTCGCCCGGCACAGGCTGAGTGTAAGGCGCGAGGCGGCGTTTGAGTTCGTCGGGGACGGGCACGGAGTCGAAGGTGTTGCGGCGGACGGCGACGAGAACGAAGTGCGCTTCGGCGACGATTGACGGGTCGCCGTTGCGCCGCACTTCAAAGTTCAGACGCAGCGATTTCGTGCCGACGCGCCCGACATAGACGGAGACTTCAAGCAGGTCGTCCAACTGCGCGGCCTGCCGGAAGTCGCATTCGAGATGTGCGCGCGGCAGCCACACGTCGAGTTCGTCGAACATGCGACCGTAGGGCAGGCCGACCGAGCGAAAAAGTTCCGTCTCGGCGATCTCGAAAAAACGTATGTACGCGCCGTAAAAGATGATGCGCGCCGCGTCCACGTCGCCCCACCTGACGCGTTCCTCGATGCGAAACTTCCACGCTTCCGTTTCTGACTTCTGTTGGCTCATCGCTCCATTCAATCAACAACTCGTCGCGAAAGTGATGCGTGAGTTATCAGGCTCGATAACAATGCTTTCAAGGTTCAAGGGCATCGAGAAAATCAACCAGCGCGCGGTTGAACCCGGCGGGTCGTTCGAGATTCGAGACGTGCCCCGCTTCCTCTATGACTTCGAGACGTGCGCCGGGTATCTCGCGCGACATCGACGCGGAATCAGCCAAAGGCGTGACCGCATCGAGTCGTCCGACGACGACGAGCACGGGACAATCTATCTCGCGCAACAGTTCTCTCTGATCTGCGCGGAGCGCCATGCCGTGCAGAGCCGCTGCCGCGCCTCGCGGGTCGGTCTGCAAGATCATGTCGCGGACGCGGGCGACGATCTCAGGGCGTTCCGTCTGAGTCGCAGGCGCGAACAGCTTCGGCAGCATGGCGTCGGCGATAGACTGCATGCCTTGACTGAGGGCGCGGGCGGCAGTCTCTTCGCGTCCGAGCCGCGCTTCATCCGTGTCTGCCTGCGGGCGCGTGTCGGCGAGCACCAGCGCGCGCACGCGTTCGGGAAAGAGCCGGTAGAAGGCGAGCGCGACGTAGCCGCCCATCGAAAGCCCGCCGAGTACGACTCGCGCAAGGCGCAACTCGTCGAGCAGCGCGGCGACATCCTCCGCCATCACCTCCATCGTCGCCGGAGAATCATCATGCGTGGCGTGCGTCTCGCCGTGCCCGCGCAGGTCAACGGTGACGACGGTGTAACGCTCCCGCAACGCTTCGACCTGTTCGCGCCAGAGCGTGCGGTTGAACGGAAAGCCGTGCAGCAACACGACCGGCAGCCCCGCGCCCGACGCCTCGTAAGCCAACTCGATTCCGCGCACATGTACAACGCTCATCCGGTTTTCGTCTCCCTCAAATCTCTTTCCGGCCTTGCCTCTCCCGTTCTTTACTTCTTTGCGAGAAGAACGTCTCGCCGGGTTAAGACCAAAGGCGCAAAAGCTCGAATGCTTGTTCGCGGCTTTCAGTCTCTATAAAATTGAGCCGGATTGAAAGGCGTAGATAACATGCGTGTCGCGTGAGCGTCAAACGCGCGGCGTCGTGCGTGCATCTAAACTACGGACAACGTTAGTGTGATTTCCCGGTCACGCCGAAAAGTTAAAACTCACAGAAGGAAGCAAACATGAGCAGCAAGAAACAGACAACGAAGGCGCAGATTTTTTCGGCGGCAGAGCAGCGCGCGGCGCGTTCCGAGCGGATCGAGGTGAGGGAAGCGGAGCCTTACGGCTGGATCGCTTTTTCCGAGTCGGGCACGGAGCATAACTACCACCTGTTCCGCGACCCCGAAACGAAACGACTCGCCTGCACCTGCGCTGACTTCATCTATCGCGGCGACGCCGAACCGCGTTACGAGTGCAAGCACGTCTCGGCGACGCTCAAGTACATCGCGCGGCAATATCTCGAAAGAGATTACGATCCGCAACAGCAGTACGCACGCACCTCTGCCGCGTTGGAATCACACCACAGCACGCGGCGCGCGGCCTGACTTTCCCGCGCCTCAACCTGCCGCGAGAACCTCGCGGTAAACTTTTTCCGTCGCTTCAACCATTTGTTCCAGACTGAAACGAGCACGCGCAGATTCGCGTGCTCGTTCGCTTATGCGCGTGCGTTCGTCGTCGTTTCGTAGCAGCTCAAGCATGGCGCGGGCGAGCGCGTCCGCGTCGCCGATGGGCACGAGTTTTCCTGTCACGCCGTCTTCGATAAGTTCGCGTGCGCCGTCGGTTCCGGTGGCGACGGTGGCGATGCCGCACATCAACGCTTCGAGCGTCGCCAGCCCGAAAGCCTCTGCGCGCGAGGCGGAGACGTAGAGGTCCAGAGAGTTGATGAGCGGCGTGAGTTCGGAGACGTAGCCGAGGAGCCGGACGTGTCCTTGTAGTTCGTGTTCGGCGATCAACTTCTCAAGGAGCGTGCGCGTCGGAGCGCGCGGCGACCTGTCTTCGCCGATGATGAGAAACTGCGCCCGCGAAAAATTCTCGCGCCGGATGATCGACGCAGCCGCGCGCACAAACTCTTCCTGCCCTTTAACCGGACTCAACTCCCCGATTGTACCCACGATCAACGCCGCGCTCGCAGGCTGTAGTGTCTGCCGGAATCGTGCGCGGTCGAAATCTTTCAGTGCGGTGTCGAGTCCCGCGACGGAGATGCCGTTCGGGATGACGCGGATCTTTTCGCCGGGGAAAATTCGTTGCTGGCGTAAGCCGCGCGCGACGCCTTCGGAGACGGCGATGACGCGTGCGACGTTGGCGAGTGTGAACCTGTGCAGGCGGTTGAGCGCAAAAGGGACGTGGCGCGTGAGGACGAACGGCACGCGCTCTCCGGCGCGGCGCGCGGCGTAGGCGGCGAGCGGGTAGTCGCGCGCCAGATGCGCGTGGACGAGTTCGATCTCGTGGTCGTGTATGAAGCGCGCGAGTTGCGACGCGCTCGCGAGGTCGAGAGCGTTGCGAAGCGGCAGCGTGGAGATGTTCGCGCCGGGGATGCGCGTGAGTTTTTCGCGCAGGGGAGAAGCGGGAGAGAGCGCGGCGTAGACCTCTTGGCCGCGTTCGGAGAGTGCGTTCGAGAGGTCTGCGAAGTGGCGTTCTCCGCCGCCAAACGTGCGCGCCGAACTGAGTTGCAGAATCTTCACTATGAGAG
>DASWNS010000471.1:0-4748 GCA_036399115.1 Pyrinomonadaceae bacterium
CATTTCAAATCAGTAGACACCCCGCCCCCTCGATTTCCTTCGTAGCCGCTCCTTAGCCCTTCTCCCGCAGGGAGCGCAATCCTCATTAACCCGACTTCGGCATCCCTTCCCGCCACATACGGCGGCGACAGTTCGAGCATCTATATCTTTAATCTCAACTAAAAATTTCCCTCCGGAACAAAAAGGTGCGGCGGGAAAACCGTTTCTCCCGCCGCACCTTTTACTGCCGGGTAACACAATCCACTCCAACTCAGCGCAGTTTAAGCGTCGGGTCGCCGAAGAGGATCCACGTGCGCCGCACATTGTTGTCCTCCGTCGCTTGCTTAGCCCTCCCGATAGCTTCGCCGAGCGTCAACCCCTGCGCGCCGAAGAGTTGCCGGTACAACTCTCGATTGACCTTCTCCTGCTCGTTCGGCACGGTCATGCCTGAAGAAGCCCAGACCGCGATTGCCCCGCCCTCTCTGGCCTTGAGGAGCGACTCCGACAGGCTGTCGAGTGCCGGGTCTTGATAGTAGCCGTTCAAACAGGTCATCATCACGAAGAGTGGCAGGCGGTTGCCGTTCGTTAAGTTGGCAGCGTCCGTGCCCCGGAGCAGTCCGTCGCCCGTCCACACGTCCGTCGAGCCGTGTCCGAAGAAACTCACCACCTGCGGTCCCAAGTTGATGCTCTGCACGATCCGGTTCCTGACAGATTCTGCCGTCCCGTCCGCGCGCTTGATCGAGGTGACCTCCATGCCTGCGGGCAGGAGCCCTTGCGCCTGCTGGCTCGCCGCCGCGAAATCATACCCGTCGCGCGGGTTGTCCGAAACCAAGACCGCCGTGTTGCTCGTCGCGCCGCTCGTGAACCCGACGATCTTCGAGACGACGAGATTAGCTTCCGCAGCGGTTCGCACAGGTAGACGCCCGACGAACATCTCGGCGGTGCCGTCATCGTCGAAGTCGGCCAGCCAGTCGTCGGAGGCCGTCTCCATGTTTATGGTGTCAATGAGTTTGGTCGGGACGAGATCGAACTGGCCTCTACCCATGTAGTTCTTCGGGTCGAGGCTGGCGTCGCCGAGGAGCAACAGGTAGGCCGGAGAGGATTTCCAGTGCGTCGTCGTCCATCTCAGGAAATCTTTGATCGCGGCGGGCGAGTGCGCGCCGTAGGAGAATTCGTCGAAGACATCTTCGACATCTACCACGGACACGCGCATGCCCTGCTCTTCGCGCTTCGCCTTGAGGGCTTCCACGCTCTCGCCGAGCAGCGTCCCGTGCGTCAGGATGAGCAGGTCCGCCTCGTGCTCCGCAGTGTGCCACGCGGACACCCGATTGGGCGCGAGACTTGAAACCGCCTCCGCCCGCTCCTCCGTTGTGGCGAGCAACTCCCGGCCAAAGCGAGACTCGATCAGGACGGCGTGGCTCGCGCCCTGTACGGGGTCGGGCGAGGCCGGGATTTCGAAGACGTTCGCCGGGTCTGACACGTCAAAGACCCGCACCAACGGCGAAGTGAAGCCGTCTATGCGGAGCGTTCCCTTGGTGTTGGTTCTCAGGCGGAGCACATCCGTGTCCGCCGTGAATTTGTGCGCGTAGGTCAGGCGCACGTAATCGGTCAAACTCACATCCGGCCCCGTCCCGCCGACGATGGCGAATTTCACGAGGTTATCGCCCTCTTTGACCAGCCCCGCCGGAAGGTTGAATTTAGCCGTCTGCGATTGACTATCAGCGAACGTTAGTTTGCCGAGTTCGACATCGTTGAAGAAGACGCGAACCTGATGCTGGCCTGCGGAGACGCCCTGGAGTGCCACTTCAAGCCGGGCGCTCTGCGGCTGACCATCGCCGCTGCCCTGCACTAGATTGCGCACGGTGAGCGCCTGCGTGACGGGCTGCGTGCTGACGACCCGCCCGTAGAAGTTCTCTTTCTCTCCATTTAGTAAGGACGAGAAGTATATGCGTCTCTCCTTCCGCTCCACCGTGTAGTCGAAGCCCCGCCCGTCATGAAGGAGCGACGACCCGTCCGTCGCCTCTTCCGGCAGACCGTTTGCGGCTACGGGCTGCATGGCGGATTTGTCTTGAGACGCGATGCGCCCCTTCCGTGAGGCGAGCGTGATGCGCTTTCCAGGGCGCGTCCCGCTCACGAGCCAATAGGTGCGCACGCCCGTCGTCGCCGTCTGCGCTACGGTGCCGTAGAACTCGATGGAACCGCCCTCACCGAGGAGCCGCGCACCTTGCCCGCTGCCGCCGCTAACGCGCATCGACTGCTCCACGCCGTCCGCGTAGAGTTGTAGGTATTCGAGGTTCGAGTTCGGGTCAAGTCCCGCGCCGATGAGTTGCTCCTGCGTGACGCGATACCAGCCCGCGCGGTTGACCTGAATCTTCACGGCTGTCCCGTTCGCGATCTGCCATTGCCTTTCGACGCTGGCGGCGGAATCCTGAGCCAGTTTCACGCTCTTCTTCGAGAGGACGGAAACATTACGGCTCGCCGCCGCGTCGCCGCCGGAACTGACCGGCCACCCGCGCTGCGCAACGTCGCCTCCTGTCAAGCGATTATTAATCTCGCTCAGCAGCATTGACTGGCGGCGCACGGACTGCTTGCCGTCTTCTTTCCCGATGAGGGGAACGATGGGACCAAAGGTCTGGAGTTCGCCGTTCAAGTCGAGGGCTTCGAGCCAGTAGCGTGCGCTGGTCGAGCCTTCACGGTCGAACCACTCGTAAGCGCCTCCGGCTGCGAGCACTGTGCCTTCACCCACACGCAGCGCCGACCCGGCGATGAGCGATTCGTTGACGAGCGTGCGCCGCCCGCCGAGTTCGCGGTACAGATTGTAGCCGAGGTTGTCCACCTCGAAACCGGAACGCCAGCGCACCTCGACGCCGTCCGCAAAACTCTCGGCCTCGAACGAAGCCAACTTAACCGCTGTCGGTGCGAGCGGCATCGCCGAAAGAGTCCAGGGCGAGAACTGTGTGACGGCGGGCGACTCGATCCAGTTGCCAGCTAAGGGGTCGGCGGTGAGTTTGGGGATTCTGTTCCACGTAGTGCCGTTGAACCGCCAGAAATCTAGTGCCGCTTCAAGATTGCCGTTCAAATCGGAATCGTTGTAGTGAAGGCGCAACGTCGCGGTGTAGCCACTGCCCCCGGTCGGCGTGATGGTGTAAGTCCGTTTGACGGCGACGGGGAAACCCATCGAGCCGGACGGGACTGACTTGACGAGATTAACCGTGATCTCGCCGGGCGCACTGCCGGTCTGAAAACTGATCTGATTATTCGGATTTCCGAACTGGCGCACCGTCCCGCCGAGGTCTGTGCGGCGGACGTTCCCGACCACGTCGGTCGTGCCGCTCGAAGCGCCGTGGTGTGTGAGCGTGAAGGCTCCGGTCAGGATGTCGCCCGCCGTGAGCGTGAGCGCGCTTTGAAGTGTCAGGTCAGAGCCGACCGTGGCTGAACCTGCCGCGCCGGTGCGGTTGATGTTTAGGTTGCCGAGAGATTGCCCGCCGCTAGCGAAGATGAGCGTGCCCATCGCGCCGGGCGTGCCGCCATCCTGCAAGGAGAGGGTGGCGTTCGTGTCGCCGATGAGTCCCGTTCCGGCGGCGAAGTTGACGGTCGAGCCGAGCGTCAGCATCTTGCTGTTGAGCGTGAGCGTGCCCGAAGTGATGTCGAGCGAGTTGCCGCCAGCGTCGCCGAGCGTCGTCAGGTTCGTGTTCCCCAACAGCACAGTGCCGCCGCTCTTGTTGATGCGGACGTAGGGCATCGTCAGCGTGCCGCTCGCGGCGTTGACGTTCCCGGTTGCGCCACCCTCGAAGAAGACAGCGCGGTTGTTGTGCGTGAACGTCCCGTCGTTGGTAAAGTCGCCCTGTACGTGGAGGTCGCCGCCGCTCGAAGTCGAGAGGTGCAGGCCGCCGCCGCTCTCGATGAGAACATTCTTAAGCACGGTGACTGCTGCCGTCATCGGGCTGGACGGGTGATCCATCAAGAAATTGCCGCCACTCTTGGCATTTAGGGTTCCGGCAATCTGGCGCGGCGTGGCGGGCGTGGTATTGCCGATATTGACATCGGTGTTGGTTTTGACCGTAACGTTGTTCGGGTAGCCGGGGCCGCTCGTCGCGCTCCATTCGGCGCTGCGACCATAGACGCAAGTGCAATCATAGATGAGCGTCGAGCTGCTGCCGTAGGTCGGCGGGTTGGTGTTGACGGAGCCGCCGCTACCGAGGGTGAGCGTGCCATTGATGGTGGTCAGTCCCGCGCCGAAGTTCACCGCCGCGAGGGCAGTAACGTTGGTTGCACCATCGAAGACGAGCGTGCCGCCGCCCGTCTGTGTGACTGTCTTCGAGCCTGTGAAATCAAAGTTGCCGCTGCCATTTATAACGTGGATGCCCCCGCTTACGAGGAGATTGCCGCCGTTGTTCTGCATCGTCAGCGACTGCCCGTTCAAATCAAAATTGGACGCGCTCAGAAGCTGGAACACGTCGCCCGCCGTCGCGTTGACGAGCACGCTGGTGGCGGGGCTGCTGTTGAGCATCATGCTCCCGGCCAGCTTATCAATGACCAGATAGTTGAACGTCTCGCTCCCGGCAGGGCTAACGGTGATGGTCTGCGCGCCAGAGCCGTTAAAGAAGACGGCGCGGTTATTCGGCGTGAACGTGCCTGCGCGCGTCCAGTTGCCGCCGATCTTGATATCGCCGCCCGCAGCGGTCGAGAGCGCGAGTGTCGTGCCTGCATCAATCGTCAGATTGATGCGTGCGGTGCGCGGCGAGGTAGCTGCGCCGAAATTAAGGCTT
>DASWNS010000472.1:0-7155 GCA_036399115.1 Pyrinomonadaceae bacterium
CTATCCAGATCTTGACGCTCTTCCTATAGACAAAAAACGTGGTGAAATTACCGATCTAGATATCCCTTCCGATCGTGTTGTTTCATTCATAATGGACCATCCCCTGCTTGTCATAACTGGGGGCGATCAATCGGGTAAGACTTCAATGGCAAAGATGCTTTACCAAGACATGCATGATCGTGGCTTGGTGCCCATTATTCTCAATGGAGAAGATATAAGAAATATAGACAATGATAGCTTACTAAAACTCGCCGACCGCGAAGTCGGAAAACAGTACGACACCTCCTTAACAGAACGATACGCACAGTTGGCCCCGCAGCATAAATTGCTAATCATTGACGATTTCGATCATACCACCATTAAAAGCCGTCAAGGGCACAACTCCATTATTAACGCGATACGCAAACACTATAAACGGATCGTCATTTTTGCTGGAGACATTTTTCAACTGTCTGAGGTGGCTCAGGGTTCCGACGATGAGAGTGCCTTCAACGCATTTACCCATGTAGAGATAAAAGAGTTTGGGTTGCAGCTTCGTAATAGACTGATTACAAAGTGGGTCATGTTTGACCGTGATTTCACAGTGGAGGACATAGAGATAGAACATCAAGTTCAGGAATACGCTAACAATGTTTCTACTCTTCTATTGCGTAAAACAGTCCCGTCCTATCCTGTAATTATTTTGAGTATGCTGCAAATGTTCGACCTTAATCATGAGATAGCAGCAGATAAGGGGGAGTTTGGATATTTTTATGAAGCTTACATTATCCAAAAGATGGCAAAGAGCAAAACGCCATCAATCCCAATGAGTACAATAGACGGGTACACAACAGAACTTGCCTACAAATTGTTCATGGCAAAAACCCGCACAATTAGTGTTACCCAACTAGCGGCTTTTACGGAAGAATACCGTAAGACATACAGCATGAATGTCCCTCAAGACACTATGATGGGAGTGCTAGAACGTGGCGAAATATTGAAGCGGGATGGCGATGGTTCCTATAGATTCAAACATAAGTTTATTTACTACTACTTTGTAGCAAAGCACATAAAAAGCAACATTTACAGAGAGTCGGAGAAAGCAAGGTTAAGAGGTCAAGTATCCGACATGGCACAAAGAATCTACGTTGAGGATTTCTACTTCATTTTAATGTTCTTAGTTTATCTCACCAATGATGAAGAAGTAATTGAGCAATTATTGGGTAATGGAAAAGCCTTTTATGCTGACCTAGACCCTTGCGATTTGGATAAACATGTTCAGCATATAAACAATCTTGACGTAACCTTACCTCCACTTATGCTGAACAGCGGTGATACGCGAAAACATAGGGACGAGTATGAACAGGCACGGGATCAAGCGGAAAGTCTAAGGATAAGGAGTAATTCAGATGAGATTGGAGACTTGGAAGAAGAGCGAGATCTGGATGAAATAATGCGCTTAAACGTGGCTTTTAGAACTCTTCAAATTATGGGTCAAGTGCTGCGCAATTTCCCCGGTGTATTGAAGGGAGATATTAAGCGGCGGTTAGCACAAGAAAGCTATCTATTAGGATTGCGTATACTTAAATTTATGCTTGTTGTGATTGAGCAAGATACGGAGTACTTCAGAGAAGTAGCAGTTGAATTGGTGAAGGAGTTTTCCGATGTCAGAGATATGGAGCAACTGGAAAAGAAATCCAACCAATTATTATTCTTGTTGCAAGCCGGCCTCGGACATTCTGTTATTAAAAAGATTTCCCAAGCGGTTGGTTCCAAGCATTTGAAAGAAACCTATCGTGAGGTCTTAACAGCAAACAACCAGATATCAACACAGTTAATTGACACTGCCATCAAGTTGGACCACTTCATTGATTTTCCCAAGAAGGAAGTTGAAGGATTATACGAAAAAGTTGACAGAAATCGCTTCGCACTTTTTATTTTGCGACATATGGTTAGAGATCGGCTCTATCTTTTCTCAGAAAACCGGAAACTGCGCCAAAGTATTTGTGACCTACTAGGTATCCCTATTAATGATCCCAAAATAATTGAAGGTAAGAACAAGAGGTAGGATTTACTAGATGGATACTAAGGGCTTAACGCTCCATTTAAAGCTTTGCCTTTTTAGCATTTCTTGCTCGTCTTCTGTTTTCTGCCTTTGCAACTATGCGAGCAACTCGCGCTGCCCTTTCCGAATCCTGAGAGCCAGATAAAACTCTAGTGTTTTTTGAAAGACCAGCCAAAGATGAGTAGGCGAAGGCCATCACTGCAGCCAGTTCTGTTTTAGTCTGTTTGATAGCCATAACTCAAATCCAGTTTAGTTGGGAACTTGTAATTTTACTTCAACAGGGAAATTCTTACAAGTCTGAAACAATCGTGATTGTGAAGTCATTTTCACTCTTGAACTAATAGAGATAAGTCATTACTGAGAACTAGAATCCTTATCTTTGTATGCTCATTATCGAAAAAAGGTTTCAGTGTAGCTAACAAAGGAGGGCATTGTTAGCCAAAGAGCGAGGCATCGTGCCCGTACAAGCGGCAATATCCATGCCAACACATCTGGTCTCTTTTAGGCGAAGAATAGACTTTAGTCACAGGTAGATTAAATAAGATGTCTATAAGATGAGGTCGGATTTGAGCAGCAGATGAGAACTTTTGTTGACACTTACTTTTTGTCTAATGCTGAAAATGATCTTCTACCATTATCGTAGATATTAACTGCCTTCGTATTCAGAGATACCACCGCAACTCCCGGGGCGGCTCACATCAGGTAAACCATGCTCATCAAGAAGGTCAAAAGTAAACGCGCACGGGGTGACGTCTGGATGTTCGACTTCCAGTACCGGGGTAAGCGTTACCGCCAGTCTAACTTCGGCTCCCGCAAACTCTGCGACGAGGTGGCGCACGCCCTGCACTCCAAACTCCAGCGACAGCACTTCGGACTCGAAGCCGCCGAGGGCTCGCGCGTCACGCTCGCCGAGTTGATCACCGAGCGGCTCAAGCGCCCCGGCGACCCCACGCAGCAGCAGAAGCGGGAACGGTATTTCCAGACCTTCGCCGCCATGCTGGAGCCGAAGATTCGCGTCCAGGAGATCACGACCCAGCACTACGGCGCCTTCGTCGAGGCGCGGTGCCAGGTGGTCAAGCTCCAGACCGCCTTCAGGGAACTCACCGAGATCGTCTCGATGATCAACTCGGCTCGCGACTACTTCCCGTCGCTCGAGAACTGGACGCCTCCGCGACGGCCCCGCCTCCGCATCCCCTCCGGCCAGCGCGAGCGCATCATTACCAGTGACGAGGCCGCGCGCATCTTGGCAGAACTCAGGTGCCCACGTGAGGAGGGCGAGCGCGAGCGCACTTACGGCCTCCGGCTCGACGCCGCCGACCTCCTGCAGATCGCGCTCCAGACCGCCGCCCGCCGCATGGAGATCATGATGCTTCGTTGGTCGGATGTGAACTTCGAGTGGCACACGCTCCGGGTCGTGGGCAAAAAGACGGAGCACAAGGGCGACCATGTGCGCGTGATTCCGCTCGCCGACAGTCTCCTCGAACTGTTCAAACGAAGGCACCGCGAGACGATGGGAAGCGATCTCGTCTTCCCCATCATGCTCTCTCATAGCATGTTCAACTCGCAGACGAATCTGATCTTCGAGGTCGCCTCGAAGCGCGCGGGCATCCCTTACGGGCGCGACACGGCGGGCGGATGGGTCTTGCACGACGCGCGCCACACAGCCATCACGGCGATGCTGCACGCGGGCAACAGCCTCGAGAGCGTGATGAGCATCAGCGGCCATCACGCCAAGACGATGGTCATGCGCTACTCGCACAGCACGGAGAAGACGAGGCGCGCGGCCATCTCGGCACTCGACGGATTTGGTGGCGACATTTCGTCCGGAAAAGTTGCGAACAGTGAGAATGGTGCGGGTAGTGTGGGAACAGCCCGGCGAAAAATCGCCAGGAAATCTGCGTAAAACACGATAACCCGTGACAATGCAATAGCTAGCTAGGCAGCGTGCGAGGCATGGCACTGGGAATATTGCGCGCCATAACTCCGGCACGGGCGGAATCTTCAACACGTAGAACTCAAAGCAGAAGACACGAAGGACGCGTAGAAGATTCGTTCTCCGCGTCCTTCGTGTCTCTGCGTGTTTTGCGTGTCTCTGCGTGTTCTGCTTCCGCGTGCGCTACGTTAAAAGACTTCTTCGCCGCCGCGTCGCGTTCAATGAAGCGTTAAGCCGCGCGCCGCTTCGTCACGACTTTCTTCTTCGTCGTCGCTGCCGAGCCGACAATCGGGAGCATGCGCCCGTCGGTCAAAGCGCGTCCCGCGGCGATGCTGTCCAGACTGACGACGAACTTCTGCTTGCCCTTCGCGCGCGCGAGCATCCGCTTGAGCGTCTCGTCGTCGAGCGCGGACGCGTCCATGCCGCTCTCCACCAACTCCGCGCGCAACTTCTCGACCGTGTTCGTGCCGCGCTCGTAAACGTCCGGGTAGAGATGAAGCGCGCCGCCTTCAACCACCTGCGTATCGTAATTGATGTCAACCGGCAGCGGCTCTTCGAGTTTGGCGACGACGGTGTTCTTCGTCCGCTTCGCATTCGCGATCTTCTTCGCCGGGAGGGGCACGCCGCGCGCGGCCACGATCTTTTCGGCCAGATCGTAGAGGTCTGTGCGGAGCATGCGAATGCAGCCGTGCGAGACGAGATTGCCGAGGTCTGTCACGGCGGCGGCCTGATGAATCAGGTAGCCATAGCCGAGCGGGATCTTCACTTTGCCGAGCGGGTTTCTAGGGTCGCTCGCGCGTATGACTTCGCCCGCCTTCACCCCTTTGCGTCCCGTCACCCACTCGCTGTTCGGCGGAATCCAATCTGGATTCCAGATGATCTCCGACGCCTGCTTCTCGCCAATCGAGATCGGAAAATCCTTCTTGCCGACGCCGATGGCGTAAGTCTTCACCTCTTTGCCGTTCTGCCACAGCGTCAGGCGAAACGCGGGCACGTCAACCGTAATCTCGATCTCTCCTTCGCCCGCAACCAGCGCGGCACGCTCAATCGTCCCGCCCGTAAACTTATCCGAGCGCACCGATTCATTGGAACGATACGGCGAAGCCGCTCCCTGCGCCCGCGTCTGAACCGCGCCGCACAAGATGACCCCCGCCGCCAACGTCATCAAACTTTTACCGATAAAACTCATCTTCTGCTCTCTTCTCCTCAGGTCTTCCGCTGACTCCGCGCACACAGTTGTCGCCGAGGTCAGGATCATCGCGCGATTTCTATGTGGGGAGTGAGTCGTTAGTTTGTGTGCTGACGCGCCCGAATGGTTGCCTGTTAAAGCATAACAACTCCGCCTCAAGGCCCCGCGCGGTAATATTTGAGGCCGAAATAGATGGCCTGTGAGAGGCCGAGGAAGAGGCCGATGATCGCGCCGAAGAGTTCGATCTTGCGCAGGTGTTGCTGTGCGACGGAGAGCACGAGCGCTTCGAGTTTTTCGACCGGGTAATTCGAGACTTTGGTACGCACGATGCCGCCGATGTCGAACTCTTTGATGGCGATGGGCAGGCGTTCGCGCGCGACGGAAGTGATGCGTTCGGTGAGCGCGCTGGTGGCGCGCGTGATCGATTGTTCGGGCATGTGATCGCTGATGCGCCCGATGGGGGCGAGGAGGAGGCGTTCGATCTGCGCGCTCAGGATCGCGTTGATGGTGCGCGCCGTGTCTTCGCGTGCGAGCACGCCGAGCAAGGCACGGGAGAGAAAGTTTTTGAGCCGCGCGGCGGAATCGGGGCTGGCGTGTTCGAGGAGCGCGCGGATGGTGTGCGGGCGGACGCGCGCGAGCGCGTCGGACGTGTAGGCCGAGACGGTCTTCGAGAGTTCCGCGCCACGTGCGATTACCAGAATGCGCGACGCGATCTGATCTTTGATGAGTTCCAGCTTTTCGGGGGTGATGGTGCCGACGAGTTCGTTGATCGGGCGCGCGAGCAGGTTGTCGATCATCGAATTGAGAAACGTTTCGGCCTCCTGTGCGAAGGCTTCGCCGCGCAAAAATTCCTGCACGCGGCGCGGGAGCGTCTTGTTGACCATCTCGTCAACTTCGCCGTGGATGCGTTCGCGCGAGACGAAGATCTTTTTGAAGAAGCCGAGTTGAGCGTAATACTCGTCAACTTCGCGTTTGATGAGCGCGCCGATCTGCGTGCGCGTGTTTTTGTTGGAAGCGATCTCGGCGAGGTGTTCGGCGATGGGGGCGAGTTGCGCGTCGATGCGCTCCTTGATGATGGCGACGGCTTCGGGCGTAAAGACTTCGGCGAGCGTGGCGCGGCTGGCGGCGAGTTCTTCCACGCGTGCGCTGACGAAATCGCGCACCTTCCCCTCGAAGCCGCGCTCGTTGACGATGTTGTGAAAACGGTCTTCGACGAAGCGTATGATCTGTTCGTAAGTCTCGTCGTCCACGGCGTCGCTCAGGCGGCGCGCGAGCAGTTCGTCAACGCGCCGGTCGATGAAGGAGTTGACCGCCTGTGCAGTCTCTTCGCTGCGCATGATTCCGGTGACGTAATCGGCGACGCGCAATTCGAGCGCGCTGATGGCATCGAGGACGGGCGCGCGCACGCCTGCGGGCAGGGCTTCGATGAAAGAACCGCGTGGCGTGTCGAGCAGGTCGTGCGTGTAGGTGCCGACCAGGTCGGCCACTTTGCGGCGGAAGAAATCCGTCTCGAAGAGAGCGTCGGTCACGGTGTCGTGCGAGACGAGTTCGTTGCCGACGGCGTTGCCGATAGTCTCCGCGAGGCGTTCGCGGTGGCGCGGGATCATGCCCTGCGGCCAGACGGTGAGGCCGAAGAGTTTCACGGGCTGGCGCGGGCGAAACAGCATGCGGATGGCGAGCCACGCCGCGATATACCCGTGCACGGTGGCGAAGACGACCAGACCTAGCAGTTCTAAAAGTTGCCAGCGATTGATGAGTGTTTATCCTCTAGGCTTGCGCGCGGCGAAAATCGGATAGTGTCAGAGTGGATGCTAAACGGATAGAGAGAACGGCGTCAATTGGAGAAGCAAGGCGAACGATGAAGGATGAAGGATGAAGGATGAATGGAAACGCCCGGCGTGCAGAGGTTATCATTCATCGTTCATCCTTCATCCTTCATCGTTTCCTGCTCATTTTCCCACGTCGAAGAGTTTGCCGCCGCGCTCGGAG
>DASWNS010000473.1:0-2173 GCA_036399115.1 Pyrinomonadaceae bacterium
CCGCCGCGAAGATGGGGAGTAGCGCATTTCTGAAATTCGAGAGTTCGCCGTTATACAACTCGCGTTCGAGTTCGAGGCCGATGAACAGAAAGAAGACGGCCATCAGGGCATCGTTAATCCAGTGCTCGACGCTCAGCCCACCAATATACGTGTGCCAGATGCTCAGGTAGTTTGCGCCGATGATTGAATTGGCGAGCAGGAGCGAAACAGCCGTGCAGATAATCAGCAGGATGCCGCTCGATTTCTCGGAATCGAAGAACCGCTTGAAGGACTTCGATAATCTTCTTTGGACAACGGCCATAATAGTCTTCCAGCCAAAGTAACAAAAACATTTGAATTCCGCACGCGACACACTCATGCCCCCGGCGGCGCGGACGGGCTTGCACCGGCGGGACTTAAGCCTTTAGCTGCTCCGCATGATCAATAGCTTAACCCTCGCCGCTCGTGCGGCGGTGCGCCGTGGAGTAGCGGCAGTTCGACCGTGAAAGTCGAACCTAAGACTTCCCTCTTCGCGTCCCGGCTTAAGTACGGGCATTTACTCTTCACGCCGAATGAAGGCTCGTAGTTCCTCGCGCAGAGCGGCGACCTCCGCCTGTAGTCGCTCGACCTGTTCGGTGCCTGCCAGCTCCGCTTGCGCGTCCGCCGCGTCACGCCCGACGAAGAAGGTGGCGAGCGTCGCCGTCACGTAGCCGAAGACGGCGAAGGCGTAGACGGCTAGAGCGAAGCAGAGCACGCGCCCTTCCGTTGTCCTCGGGAAGTAGTCCGATCCCATCGTGGTCATCACCATCGCCGTCCACCACAGCGCCTCCCCGTAAGACTCGAAGCCCTGCCCGTCAGGCAGTTCATTCTCGAAGGCGTACATGCCGGCTGCGCCTGACAGCGCGACGATAAGAGTCAACGCGATGACGTATGCAAACCCACGACGGCGCATCGTCGCGCCGAGCGCGCGCATGCCGCGATTAAGAGAGCTGACGACGCGGAACAGGCGCAACCCACGCGCGGCGCGAGCCGCTCGCAGGACGCGCACGACGCGCACGACGCGGAAGACCCGCAGTGCCGGGACGGCGAGCGCCAGCGCCATGAGCCAGTTCGCTTTCAGGTAGTCGGATTTGTCAGGGGCAAGGGCGAACTTCAGGATGAAGTCCACGATGAAGACGATCCAGATAATCGTGCCGGCAACTTCGAGCGCGGGCGAGAGGCCGCGCGTTAGCTCCAGGATAAGCAGCGCGAGCCAGAGGAAGCCAAGCACGAGCATCGGCGTCTCCAGCCAGTCTTCGAGCCGCACGAGCAGTTCGCGCCGCTCGGCGTCGAGCAGCGGGCGTTCTGGCGTCGGTTCGCTAGTCTGCCTCACCGGTGCCTCGAAGTGCTCCTTAATGTGTCAGCCATCTCGTCACGCATAACTCCGCCTCCTTCCACGGACTTTATCGGTTTCGACCTGGGTAAAGTTTCCAGTCAGGTCTGCATCATCACCGAAGACGGCGAACTCATCGAACGACGCATCAAGACTGACTGCGAGCACATCCGCGAACTACTCGGCAGCCGCCCGCTTGCGCGCATCCTGATTGAGTCGGGCACGGGGAGCGAGTGGATCGCACGCCACCTCGAAGCTCTCGGCCACGAGGTCATCGTCGCCGACCCTAACTTCGCCTCGATGTACGCCACCCGCAGCCGCAAAGTCAACACCGACCGGAGAGACGCCCGCACGCTCGCCGAGGCTTGCCGACTCGGAGCCTACCGACCGGCGCACCGCACTTCGGATAAGCAGCGGCATGTGCGCGCACAACTGGCAGTGCGCGAGGCCATGGTGCGCACCCGCTCGCGTTACATCTCGTTCGTCTCCACGCTGCTGCGCCGCGACCGACTGCGCATGCACAACAGCGGTTACACGCCCACTTTCCTCAAGCGCCTGGCACAACTCGAACTGTCCGAGTTGCTACAGGCGGAGATAACCCCGTTAGTATTTCTGGGAAGCGCCTGTAATCTCCTGGCACAGGCCTAGAAATCTCTCCTGCAACAACGCACCAACAGCTTCGGGGTGATGGCGGCTTTCTTTTCGATGATAAAAATATCGGACGCTAACCTTTGCCTTCTCATCGTTGCTTATAGCAAGCCACACCTGCGTCTCGTATCCTTTTTGCAGATCATCAGGCGCACCTTGCCCGCCCATCTTCGT
>DASWNS010000474.1:0-2735 GCA_036399115.1 Pyrinomonadaceae bacterium
TCGGAGCATTGCATCACGGTCTTCACCGAGTCGGAAGCGCAGCGCATCATCGGCGCGGAGCAGGTTGAGGCGATTGAGATTTTGCGGCGCGGCGCGATCAAGCCCTTTCAGATGGCCGTCGGTGGCGTGCTCGTGCGCGTCGGCGTCGAGCCTAACGCGGAACTTTTCAGCGGGCAGCTAGAACAGGACGAGCGCGGTTACATCAAGGTGACGAGCGAACAGGAGACGAGCAGCGAAAACGTGTTCGCTATCGGCGACATCTCCAACCCGCGCAGCCCGACGATCAGCAGCGCGACGGGCGCGGGTGCCACCGCCGCGAAAGTTCTGGCCGCGCGGCTGGGCGATAAAAGCCGCCGGTAGCCGGTTGCCGCTTGTTCGTCGCCGGTGGCAGGTGTCGGTGCCCGGTTGTTCTTTCCCGGTCGTTAAGTTAAATCTTTAGCCACTGACGCGGCGGCCACAGGCGACGGAAAACTGATCGAAGGGGAACTGACAATCTTTCTATGAACTACCAGACGATCTCGCCAACCGAGTTTGCCGAACGCATAGCGCGCGGCGAACGCGTGCGCCTGATTGACGTGCGCGAGCCGGAAGAGTTTGAGTTGGCGCGGGTGGAGGGCGCGGAGCTTCTGCCGCTCAGCCGTTTTCAGGAATGGGCGGGCGCGCTCGAAGCGGAGGAGGAGATTGTGGTGATGTGTCATCACGGCATCCGCAGCGCGCACGTCTGCGCGCATCTGGCGGCGCAGGGTTTCACCAAGATGGTGAATCTCGCGGGCGGCATCGAGCGCTGGTCTGTCGAAGTTGACCGCAGCGTGCCGAGATATTGAAGGAAGCTATCAGCCTGAACGGCTACTGACGTTTTTCGAGTTTGCTTCGTATAATGTCTGAAATGGCAGAGACGAGCGATGTGGCTTACACGGCGGAGCATGCCGCCGCGTACCCGGACGATTATCTGGCGGGCATTGATCTCTACAACGCGGGCGAGTTTCACGCGGCGCACGATGCCTGGGAGGCGCGCTGGGTGGATGAAGCGGGACCCCGCGAGAAACTTTTTTTGCAGGCGATGATTCAGTCGGCGGTGGCCTTTCATCATCTCGAAATCGGGCGGCGCGGCGCGGCGCGACAGATGTACCTGATGGCGAAGGAAAAGTTTGCGCGCTTGAAGACGCCGCGCTTCATGTCGCTCGACCTCGTAGATTATCAAGCGCAACTCGACCGCGCGCTGGCATGGCTCGTGAGCGTGCCCGACCCGCGCGAGTTGGCGATGCCGGAGATCGAGTTGCCCTCGATCAAGTTGCTGCCCGAAGTGATGGAGTACGACTGATGGAGGCGAAACTGGACGCACAGGCGACGAAGGCCGGAAGCCTCTCCCGCGCGCGTGCGGGCGACGCGGCGACAACCGCGCGCGCCGGACACGCGCTTGGCGACGTGCGCCTGTTGCTCCTCGGCCTGTGGCTCGGAGCAGCCATGTTCTTTAGTTTTGCGGTAGCGCCGGGCGCGTTCGCCGTGCTGCCCGCGCGTGAGTTGGCGGGCGCAATCGTCACGCGCACGATCAGCGTCGTGAACGTCTGCGGCTTCGTCATCGGCCTGTTGCTGCTGGCGACGGCGTTCGCCGGGAGAGGCGCGGCAGCGGCGCGGCGTGCGTGGCTGTCGGAAGTGTTCGCGCTCGCGCTGCTCGTGCTGGCGACGGGCACCGGGCACTGGGTCGTCAGCGCGCGCATGCACGCGCTTCGTCTCTCGATGGGACGACCGATTGACGAACTGGCGCAGAGCGATCCCTTGCGCCTCGCCTTCAACGACCTGCACGGCTATTCGGTCGCGGCGATGACGGCGGCGATGCTCGCCGGGCTGTTTGCGTTTATCTTGATCGCGCGGCGCAACCGCAATCTTAAGTGACGAGTGACAAGTCTTAAAATAAGGTCTTGACTTGTCACTCGTCACTTGTCACTTGAAAGTTATTCCGAAGGAGATGCTTGGTGGAAACGATTGAGCAAATTGACGAGTGGCGCGAAAGCTACCAGCGTTGGAAGCGAATCAACGAGATGCGCGGCGACGACATCGGGGAGCATTACCCCTGGGTGGAGAACGCACGCGCGCCTTTCAAACCGATGGGACGCGCGCTGCCGATGCTCAACCTCGCGCTCATCACTTCGGCGGGCGCATACGTTGACGGCTCCGAACCATTCGACGTGACGCTCCCCGGCGGCGACGCCAGTTTCCGCGAAATCCCCACGCTCATCGAAGCGGAGGATTTGCGCTGGGCGGCGCGCGGTTACGACCCGGCGGCGGTGGAACAGGACATGAACGCGCAAGTGCCGCTCGAACGACTCTTCGAGTTTCAAGGCAACGGGATCATCGGCCAACTCAACCCCGTCTTCTGGAGCTTCTGCGGCTTCATCCCGAGCGCGGCGCGCTTCGCCGACAACGCCTTGCCCCAACTCGTCGAGCGCGTCAAGCGTTATTCGGCGCAGGCCGCGCTGCTCATCCCGGCCTCGCGTCTCTGCCACCAGTCAATGGGACTCGCCGCGCGCGCCCTCGAAGCCGCAGGCATCACGACCATCGTGCTCGCCGTGGATAAAGAGGCGATTGAGCGCGTGCGCCCGCCGCGCGCCGTCTATTACACGGGCGAGTTCGGGCGCGTGGCGGGGCTGCCGAACTTCCCCGAACATCAACGCCGCATCCTCGATGAAACCCTGCGCCTGCTCGAACCGTGGGATCAAGTTGACGTGCGCAAACTG
>DASWNS010000475.1:0-16566 GCA_036399115.1 Pyrinomonadaceae bacterium
CCGACTCGCCGCTCGCCGAAGCCAAGTTCTCGCAAGACCACCTGACCGTCCTGACGACGCTTGCCTCGGTGGCCGCCATCCGCGTCGAAAACGCGCGCCTGATGGAAGAGGATTTGGAGCGCGAACGCTTCGAGCGCGAACTCAATCTGGCGCGCGAGATTCAGCAACGCTTCCAGCCGAGCGGCGCGCCGAACGTCAACGGCTACGAGATGCAGGGCATCAGTTTCCCCTGCTACGAGATCGGCGGCGACTATTACGATTTCATCCAGCGACCCGACGGGCGCATGGTCATCGCGCTCGGCGACGTGTCGGGCAAAGGCACGTCCGCCGCGCTCCTCATGTCGAGCCTGCACGCGGCGATGCACGCGCAGATTCCCGCGCACCAGACGCTCGGCGAAACCATCTCCGCCGTCAACCGTTATCTCGCGGAGACGATCCCGCTCAACCGTTTCATCACGCTCTTCTGCGCCGAACTCGACCCCGCGACCGGCACGCTCTCCTTCCTGAACGCAGGGCACAACCCGCCGCTCATCGCGCACGCCGGAGGCTCGATGGAGCAACTCGCTGCGGGCGGCATCCCTCTCGGCATCGTGGCCGACGCCGTCTACCGCGAAGGCCGGACGCAACTCCAACCCGGCGACGCGCTCGTCATCTATTCCGACGGCGTCTCCGAGACGCAGAACGCGGCGGGCGAAGAGTTTGGTCCCGTGCGTCTCTACAACACGGTCGCGCGCTATCTGGACTCCACCGCCGCGGGCATCCGCGACAAGATCGAAGCCGACCTCACCAAGTTTGCGCAGGGCACGCCCGCCGGAGACGACATCACGCTCGTCATCGTCAAACGGCAGGCCGAAGGCGCGATGGTCGCATCGAGCCGGAGCTAAACGCATTCGAGTCTCATCCGGTTGACGGGTGAAAAAGGACGTGAGCAGCATGACTTCGACAGCCCAACTCCGGCGGCGTTTCCTAACCCGGTTCAAGTGCTCATTCATCGCGGCGTTCGTGTGCCTTTCGCTTGCGCCTGCCGCTGCCGCGCAGCAAAAGGCGCGTGCGCGCGATCTGGGCATCCCGTTCGAAGGCAGGCCGGGGACGCACAACGCGATCACGGACGTGGCGGGCGTCGAAGTCGGGCACACGACTTTGATCTCCGGGAGCGGTCGGCTGGTGAGAGGGCAGGGGCCTGTACGCACGGGCGTCACGGCGGTCTTGCCGCGCGGGAAAAAATCTTTCGACCCCGTCTTTGCCGCATGGTTTCCCTTGAACGGCAACGGCGAGATGACCGGCACGACGTGGATTCGGGAGTCGGGGTTTCTCGAAGGACCAATCCTCATCACGAACACGCACAGCGTCGGCGTCGTGCGCGATGCGACGATTGACTGGGAGATCAGGCACGGGCGCAAGTTTCTCTTCACCTACCCGATTGTAGCGGAGACTTATGACGGCGTGTTGAACGACATCAACGGCTTTCACGTCAAACCCGAACACGTGTTCTCCGCGCTCGACGGGTCGAGCGGCGGGCGCGTGGCCGAAGGCAACGTCGGCGGCGGGACGGGGATGCTCTGCAACGGGTTCAAGGGCGGCATCGGCACCTCTTCGCGCATCGTCGCGGCGGAAGTCGGCGGCTACACGGTTGGCGTGTTGGTGCAGTGCAATTACGGCAGCCGTCGCGGCCTGCGCATCGCGGGCGTGCCGGTGGGGCAGGAGTTCACCGATCCGTCGATCTGCTTGGAAGGGATGGATGCACCTTCGCAGGAGTTCCTGCGCGGTATGCCGCGCTGCGGAAAGTCTGCGGCCTCCCTTGAGCGTCCGCACCCCGAACTCGGTTCGATCATCATCGTCGTCGCCACGGACGCCCCGCTGCTTCCGCACCAACTCGACCGCCTCGTCAAGCGCGCCGCGCTCGGACTCGGACGCGAAGGCTCCATCGCCAGCAATTCCTCCGGCGACATCTTCGTGGCCTTCTCCACGGCCAACGCCGGAGCCGCCGCCGAACGGGGACCCATCACGCTCAAGATGATGCCGAACGAACAACTCGACCCGCTCTTCGCCGCGACGATTCAGGCGACCGAAGAGGCTGTCACAAACGCCATGCTCGCGGCGGAGACGATCACGGGAGCCGACAACGTGCGCGCCGAAGCCATCCCGCACGAACGCCTGCGCGAGATCATGCGGAAGTACAACCGCCTGCCCGCGTCGCCTTCGAATGCGAAGTAAATTACGTGGAGCGCGAACTTCTTGGAGTGTGCAGGAGAAGCGTGAGAGGTTGTGAACAAAGAGCGACGCTCGATCATTAAAACGCTGTCGCGCGCCCTGCGGCTCAAGTGTCCGGCCTGCGGCCTGACTTCAATCGTCCAAAGCCCCTTCCACATCAAGCATCAATGCTCTGCGTGCGACGTGTTGTTCAAACGCGAGGCCGGATTTTTCGTCGGCGCGATCATGGCAAACGTGGTCACGACGGAGTTCGTGATTCTCCTGCTCTACGTCGCCGCGCTGCCCGTCATCGACACGCGCTTCGACCTGGTTCTGACCTGCCTCTCCGTCGTCGCGCTCATCTTCCCCGTCGCTTTCTACCATCACAGTTGGAGCCTCTGGCTCGGCTTCGACCACCTCATCGAAACTTTGCCGAAGGCTCCTAAAGCTCAAAGCTGAGAGGGCGGGTCTTGAAGATTGACGGGCGAGACGATGAGATGAGATTTGCCTTCTTTCACAGAACGGAGTCGAGCATGAAATTAAGCCGCATACTTTTCCTGTTGCTTCTGGGCTGCATCCTTTCGGAAATAGAGACGGGCGCGCAGGCGACGAAACCCGTGCGCCCACCCGGCAGAGGGGGTATGTGGAAGAGCCGTCTTGGTTGCGCGCCCCGAAAACTCTTTCGCGGCGATTCTTTGCGACTCACAATGTCCGTGCCACACGGCGGCGATTTAGCCATCGTCGCTCCCGGCGACGGATACTTCTTACTCAGCTTCTGGCAGCCCGATAAAACAGACGCGCGCCAATCTCTCTTCGATTGGGAGGCGTTCAAAAGCAGGCGACAACTGACGCTTGATACCGCGCGACTTAAAGCCAAGCCCTGGGTCGCGGGCAGAGATGAACCTGAGCCGGTCTTTAGCCGGACGGGCTGGTATCGAGTGCGCCTGAGTGAGAATTTGGAGACTGACGACGGGACGCCGGTTTCCGAATGTCGAGTCTATTATGTCAACGCAAAGAGGCGTTGACGGCAGCCGTCGCAAGTCGGATAAGTGCGTGGCGTGATCTCTAACCCGCGTCGTAATTCTTCCGGCTCAAACTGTCGGCCAACGTTAGACTCCACACCTCCGGCTGCCTCTCTCTGTTTCCCGCCGCCCCGCCTTCACCCGCGACTACGTTCCAGCATGATCAGCATCAGGAGGCCGAGCAGGGCGCGCGTCTCTTCGGCTTGATCGAGTTCGGCGCGCTTCTCGATGCGGAACTTGCCCTCGAAGAAGGCGGGTTGTTTCTCCATGCGGAGCAGCACCGTGCCGTCGGCGCGCGAGAGTAGATAGGCCGGGTGGAAGAGATAACCGGAGAGTGCGCCGATGATCGGCAACTGGCCGATCACGCTGTCGAACACTTTGATCCACGCGTTCTCTTCCGTGACCGACACCGCGCCGCCGGGGGCGTCGTCGTCAATTTCGTAATGCGACTTCCAGAGCGAGCGCATCCCGTGTCGTTTGATCGAGCCGAGGGAATTGCCCGCGTTGTCTGTAAAGCGGTAGCGTGCGGAGAAGTCCATCACGCGGTCGGCGTTGATGTGATAGAGGGGACGTTGCTGCGCCTCGTCGGCGAAGACTGTGAGCGCCTCTTTCAACTTGAACGCTTTTCGTTTGACGTAAAAGATCAAGTTGCCTTGCGCGTCCCTGACGGAGAGTTGTTGCGCGAGGGCGATGAGTTTGAAAGAGATGTCGAGCGGGTAGTTCATGCGTGTCTCCAGAAGCGTGTGCCGGAGCGGCAACGGATTGTTGAATTGTTTGGCGGACGGACGATTCGACGCGATCCCGTTCACCTCAGGAACGGACTCATGACAAGCAATAATCCCACGGCGGCGAGCAACGCGAGGACGGTTGAAACGATGCCGAGCGCGCGGGAGCGCACCCAGCCGCTCAGCCCCAAACTCGCCAGAAAGAGGAACATGCATATGATGAACAGGAGCGATAAGCGGCTGTGCATCAGGTTAAACTTTGCTGCTGCCTGGAGCGACGCCTCCGCGCCGCCGTTCGCGGGCGCAGACATTACTATCACTGAAGCCATCAGCGTCCACCCGATGACACAGACGATCAACCCGGCTGCCGTCGCCATCGCAGTCCCGGCTGTCCATTCGACGATACGGCTCCGCGAAGGAGCCGTCAGGAGCACGCCGAGGAAGGCGAAGGCAAAGCCCCCGATGAGCGCGCCGACGAAGGCCAGTTGACGAAACAGATCGGCCAGAGATTCGGGTGTGGTATTCATGGAGATTTTCAGCTTAAGGTGAACAGCGGCTCAACGCCTGACAGGCTTCCGGGTGCCGGATTACTACGCGATTGAGTAGATCATTAACGCTGTCGCCGGACTGGCCCGGTTTAGATTCCCCTCTGCCTGCTGCTACTTCACTTTCAAACTCGCGGCGATGCGCTCAGCCGTCTTCTCGCCGATGCCGTCAACCATCTCCAGCCCGCCGCCCGCGACGAACTTCCGTAGATCGTCGAGCGAAGAGATTTTAAACTGCTGGTGCAGGGCGGCGGCGGTCTTGATGCCAATGCCGGAAACGTCGAGCAGGTCGAGCACCGTCTCGGGCGTCTCGGCGATGAGCTTCTCGTAAGCCTCGAACGTGCCGCGTTCGCACAGTTCGACAATCTTGCCGCTGATGGCGCGACCTACGGAGGGGATCGCCTGCAAGCCTTTCGCGCCCTCCTCGCGGGCAATTTGCGCAAGGGGCGTCGGCCACGTCTCGATGATCTCGGAGGCGTTGCGATAGGAGCGCACGCGATAACGGTCGTCGCCGCGTATCTCCATGATGAGCGCGAGCCGCTCGAAGCGGCGGGCGATCTCTCCGTTCTCCATAAAACAGCTCCGGGGGAAGGGGGAAGGGTTAAAGGGGAAGGCGGGATACGCGTCGGGGCGCGACGGTTTACATGGCTTTTACCCTTCCCCTCTGCCCCTTCCCCCTTTCCCAATGTCTTCTACTCGGAGGCATCCCGGCGCGGCTTATGATACTCTAAATGAGTTCACTCCCATCAACTTTAACCTTTTTCCGAGGAGCTATATGAATATTAGAAAACTCGCGCGCACTTTGCTCGCCGCGCTCATCACCTTCTCGTCGTTTGCCGGTTTCACGACGGCGCGCGCCGACGAGGGCATGTGGCCTTTCAATCAAGTGCCGAGAGCGGAGATTAAACGCAAATACGGATTTGAAGTTACCGATGAATTCCTGAAGAAACTGCAACTCGCCTCGGTGCGCTTCCCCAACGGGTCGGGTTCTTTCGTCTCGCCCGACGGTCTGGTCTTAACCAATTATCACATCATCGAAGATGCCGTGGGCGAACTCGGTTCGGCGGAAAAAGATTACGCCAAGGAAGGCTTCGTCGCACGCACGCGCGCCGAGGAACTCAAGATTCCCGGCTACGAACTGAACGTCCTCCAGAGCATCGAAGACGTGACGGATCGCGTTAACGCTTCGGTCACGCCTGCGATGTCCGCCGGAGACGCTTTCAACGCGCGCCGCACGGCCATTGCCGCCATCGAAAAAGAGTCGACCGAGAAGACCGGACTGCGCAGCGACGTGGTCACGCTCTATCAGGGCGGCAAGTACAATCTCTATCGCTACAAAAAATATACGGACGTGCGCCTCGTCTTCGCGCCCGAATTTCAGGCCGCCTTCTTCGGCGGCGACCCGGACAACTTCGAGTACCCGCGCTTCAACATCGACATGGGACTCGTCCGCGCTTACGAAAACAACAAGCCCGCGCGCGTCGAGAACTATGTGCGCTTCTCGAAGGACGGAAGCAAGGAAGGCGATCTCGTCTTCGTCACCGGCCATCCCGGTTCGACGCAACGCCTGAACACAGTGGCGCACGTCGAAGCCCTGCGCGACACGAGCATCCCGCTCGTCATCCGCATGCTCGAACGCCGTGAAGCGGTCTTGAAGCGATACATGGCGATGGGCGAAGAGCAGACGCGCCGCGCGCAGAACGAACTCAACAGCACGCAGAACGCGCTCAAGGTTTATCGCGGGCAACTCGGCGGCTTGAAAGACCCCTCGCTCATCGCGTACAAGCAGAAATCCGAAGCGACTCTGCGCAAGGCCGTGATGTCGAACCCGCAGCGACAGAAAGAGTATGGCGATGCGTGGGACGCGATTGCCAAAGGTCGCCGCGATCTGGCCGCATACGAACGCGACCGTCGCTTCCTCGATCTCGGCGCGGGCTTCAACACAGTCCTCTTCAACTACGCGCGCACGCTCGTGCGTCTCGCGGACGAGAGCGCGAAGCCGAACGCCGAACGCCTGCCCGAATTTACGGATGCGCGCCGCGCCTCGCTCGAAAACGTGCTCTTCGCGCAGACGAACATGTACGACGATTATGAAAAGATGAAACTCGCCGATTCGCTCGATTTCCTGCGCGAGGCTTACGGCGCGGATCACGAACTCGTCAAGCGAATTCTCGCGGGCAAGACGCCGGAAGCGCGCGCCGCCGAACTCATCGACGGCTCGAAGTTGAAGGACGCGGCTTATCGCAAGCAACTCGCGGCGGGCGGCAAAAAGGCGATTGACGAATCGACCGACCCGTTGATCCAACTCGCACGCAGCATAGATAAAGAAGCGCGCGACCTGAGCCGTCGTTACAACAACGAAGTGCTCGGCGTCGAACGCTCGGCCTACGCCAAGATCGCGCGTGCGCTCTTCGAAACCGAGGGCGATAAGGTCTACCCGGATGCCACTTTCACCCTGCGTCTCTCTTACGGCGCGGTGAAAGGCTACACGGACGAGGGCAAACAGATCACGCCTTACACGACGCTCGGCGGACTCTACGAACGCGCCAACCAGTTCGGCAACAAGTTCCCGTATGTCCTGCCGCCGCGCTGGATGGCGAAGAAGTCTGCGGTTGATCCGAAGACGCCCTTCAACGTCATCTCGACGAACGACATCATCGGCGGCAACTCCGGCTCGCCCGCCATCAACAAGAAGGGCGAACTGATCGGCCTCGTCTTCGACGGCAACCGACAGTCCATCGTCGGCAACTTCTACTACGACGAAGCGGTCAACCGCACGATCTCCGTCGATTCGCGCGGCATGCTCGAAATCCTCCGCAAGATTTTCGACGCCACAGAGATCGCGGATGAATTGACGAAGTAAACCGGGCCAGCTTCGAGCCTTGATTAACAAAGAGGACGGTCGGAGGGTAATCCCTCAGCCGTCCTCTTTTTTTGGTGCGGTTAAACCTTCGAGTGCTCACCACAGAGGCATCTTCTCTGTGCCCTCTTTATGTCCTCTGTGCCTCTGTGGTGAAGGCTTCCTTCTTATTCATCCCTCATCCCTCATCCTTCATCCCTCGATTATTCCGTCAGGTTGCGGTCGAAGGAGAGGGCGCGGATGGCTGCGTCGAGTTGGGCTTGGAGACGCCCGCGTTCCTCGTTGGCGGCTTGTCGCTCCTTTGTGAGTTGTTCGATGCGCGTCTCCTGCTGGTCGGCTTTGGCGACGTAACGCGCGATGAGTTGTTTGGCTTCGGCGGTCTGTGCGAGCGTTTCGATGTTTTCGCGCAGGCGGGTCTGGTCTTCGCCGATCTCCGTGATCTCGGTGTCTATCGCCTGGAGGCGTGCGTCGATGGCGGCGATGCGGCTCTTGATCTCGACGATGTTTTGGAGCGCGAGGCGCGTCTTGTCGTCTATGTAGCTGCGCGAGACGAAGAGGCCGAGTTGGTCGGTCGTGACGTTTGAGAGCGCGAAAGTGTCCACTAGCGGCTGTCGTTCGGTGACGGTCAACTCGGTGCGCTCGTGCGGCTTGAGTTCAACGCGGAAACGATAGTAGCGCGCGCTGCGCCCTTCGGGCTTCGGCGTCTCCTTGTCGTTCAACTCCCAACCCGGCCTGACCGGATGCTCGACATAGAGGATGCGCGTGTGGTCGGTCTGGTTGGCGAGCGAGTAGGTCTTCTTGTCCTGCCGGTGATAGTGGGCTTGAAAGACGCCGTTCAGGATGCGTACGAGGTAGGCGGGCGCGCGATCCTCTTTCATGCGGACGTTGACGAGCGTGCCGAGATCGAGCGCGAAGGAGATAAGCCGCTGCTCTGCGGGCTTGAGTCGTTCCATGAGAGCTTCGCCCGCGTAGGCGTTGCCGTCGATCACGGTCATCGCGCCGTCTTCGAGCGTGAGCGTGGAAGTGTTTTTGAGGAGCATGCCGCTCATGGGGCGTTCGCGGCGCACGGCCTCGTTGAAGATGGAGACGCGCGCGCCTTCCATGCGCGTCTGCAAGATCGGGATGAGCGCGCTGCGGTCGCGCTTGACGGTGACGGGCTGCGCGATCTGGTACTCGAAGAGGTCGCCCACTTCGCTGCCCTCGGCTGCCGCCGCGATGCCGGAGCCTTCGCCCGTGATGGCCGCGCTCAGAGAGCCTTGCCCGGTGGCGAGGGAAGTGCCTTCGGCGAGGAGGTCGAGGTTGTTCACCTGATTCTGCTGGCGGAGCAGCAAGTCCTGTCTCTGTTCGGCACTGGCGCGCGCGCCACGCCCGCGCACGGACGCCTTCAATTTATCCTGCGGCGAGGGGGGCGGGGGAGGCGCGGCATAATCCGCCGCCGCCGTTGGGGGAACCATCGCCGCCATGCCGTTCGCGCTCATGCCGTCGATCTCCAACGGGTCGTGGACTTGCGGATTAAGACTCAGGTTGCCGGGCATGGGGATGACCGGACGGTAACGGTAGAAGGGCTGCTGGATCGGCTGGATGAAGGAGACGGGCGTGCCGGAGATGAGCGAGAGTTGGACGCCGTTCCAATCCTCTTCGCTCACGTTGTCAACAATCGCCCAGCCCTGAAAGAAGGGCTTGCCCGCCGCATCCAGCACGACGCGGTAGGTCGTCTTCCAGATGGGCGCGGCGACCGTGTAGCTGACGAGCATCTCGCGCTGTCCCGCTCCGTCCGAGGTGACCACGATGGTCTTCGCATCGCGGCGACGCGCGGCGGCGGTAGCAGACGCAAACTCCGCGATGTCGCGCCGCGTGCCTTCGTCAATCAACTTCACCGAACGCACGTCCGCGAGTTCGAAGCTCGATAGCTCGCCGCTCTCCGAGGCGATGACGAGCGCGTGCGTGACGAGCGCGGGTTTGTCCGCGTCAATCTGCGAACGGCGTTCTTCGACCGTGAGGATCGAGCCGGTGGCGGTGCGGTTCGCCGTGGTGACGACGACGCGCGCGCCTTGCAGTTGGCCGAGCACCCCGGCCAGCCCGCTGCTCTGCGTCGAGGAGGCGACGGAGAAGGGAATGTCGGCGATGCGCGCCGAAGGCGGAGCCGACGAGTTGTAGCTAACCGCGCCGATGCGCCCCTGTCCGAGATCGAGCACGATCATGGACTTCAACACGTCGTCCACCTGCGACTGTTTGAAAGAGAGATTGACTTCGGCGTGCCCGGACACCATGCCGCGCCGCTCGATGTAGGCGACGCCGTTGCTATAGAGAATAACGCGGCGAATGGGCAGGGTTTGCCCCGGCACGCTCGCGCGCGTTGAATTGTCGCGCGCCTCCGGTACGCGCGCGGCGGGCGCGTCGGCGACGAGTGCCGCCGCGTTCGAGATGCTGCGGCGTTCGCGGCGCGAGGTGCGGGTTTGCGCCTGCACGTTGAGAGAGAGGGCGAGCAGGACGACGACGAAAAGTTTGAATCTCATATCAGCCTCCGAGATAAATTGTGGCTTTGCGGCCAGTGCTAAAGGAAAGAACGGGCGAAGTAGGTTTGCTTGCGTCTCAGAGAGACGAATTAAGAGAAGAATCGCAGCGGAAAATTACTGGCGTGCGTGTCTGACGTGCGTGTTTGTGCGCGAGACGAAGGATGAAACAGCCCGAGCCGGAAGAGATGACGCAGAATACAGGACACAGAATACAGGAGTCAGAAGAGAAGCAAGCGTCTTTCCTTCTGACTTCTGTATTCTGACTCCTGTGTTCTGTGTTCTACGGATTCATTCTTCATTCCGGTCTTTTAGAAATCAATAATCGGGTCTGAGACGGAAGCGAGTTTGCCGCCCTTGTCGCCGCCGCGTAATTCGCCCGCAGCGTCTATGTAGAAGGAGCGGCGTCCCTGTTTGGGGTAGCCTGTGGGCGTAGCCGTCGCTTCGAACCCGTCGCCGGAGACGGACAACTTGATCTCGTAGCCCTCCATTTCCAAAGTCTGGTGCTCTTCGTTGAGCTGGCCTGCGGCTTTGAGTTCTTCGAGCGTGCCGTAGCGTCCTTTGCCCACTTTGTACTCGCCCTGTGCGCCATGGATCATGCGCAGTTTCCACTGCGCCGTCGATTCGTTGCTGCGCAGCGTCGAGAGTTTCTGGCCGATGACGCTGCTGGCCGACAGGAGCGAGAGAAAGTTTTTCGGCAGGTGAAGCTCGTGCATGAGGCCGTCGGACTCGCGCGTGGCGGAGAGCGTGATCGAGCCGGGGTCGGGGTCGAGTTGGAGGAGATAGGCGCGCATGGCCTCCTCGTCTATGTCGGCGACGGATTTGGAGACATCCTCAAACATGCTCTTCAGGAGCGTGTTCGAGACATAGGCTTGACCGATGGCCTGTCTGGCTTGCCAGCCGGTCGAGTCGCGGAAACGCTGGTTGTTGGCGAGCGTCTCGCCGCTGTTGTAGGCGTCGATGATGCGGTGCATGGCGGCTGCGTCGGGCGCGCTGACGAGGAAGCGGTCGATGAAGGCAAGCGTGCCGCCGGAGAAGTTGAGCACTTCCACTTCGCCGTGCTTCTCGATGATGCTCTGCTCGGTCGCGCCCACGAAGCCGACCGATGCGAGGACGCGCGGCAGAAGTTCCTGCAAAGCTTTTTTGTCGTTCAGAGCGATGACTGCGATGGGGCCGGAGAGCGCGGGCGCGTCGGAAGCGTCATCCGCGCTCTTCGTTTTGCCGGAACGCACGCCGAGGAATTGGGAAGGCAGGCCGATGGCGATCTCGTTGCCGAGCGCGGCGAGCAGTTCTTCCTTGATGCGAAAGTTGTTCGTCTTTTCAAAGGAGGTGAGTTGCTCCGCCAACCCGCCTTTACCTTCGCCACTCGCGGTGGCGGCGAGGTCGAGAATTTTCATCATCGAGGCGAGATAGTCGTACATCTGCGGCAGGTCGAGCGACATGGTGAGGAAGATGTCCGTCTCGGCGGGCAACACGCCCGGCGCTTCGGTTGCAATGGAAGGACCAGAGAGCACCACCGGCAAAAAGGGGACGGGGCGCAAGGGCTGATCATCCGTCAGGCTGATGAAGAGGGCGCGGGCGACGAGTGCGTCGGCTTCAAACGACACGCCGACGCCGATGGACTCCGGCCATGCCGAAGTGCTGTTCCCCCTCGGCCCGTCGCCGAAAACGAGCGACCCGACGGTCTGCGCGAACTGGCGCGACTGCTCGCGCTGGCGTTCTTCCTCCAACTCCTTTTCGCTCTTCGGCGAAGGCGTCGGCTCCGGCGTCTCAAGCGGCGCGGGCGGCTCATCTTCAATCGAAGGCGGGGCGTTTGTGTTCGCGTTGTTCGTGTTGCCGCTCATGTTTCCGTCGCCCATACTGCCGCGGCTCATGTTCAGGTTTGACGCCGCGACCTGCTTCTCCGATTCCACCCGCGCCAGTTCCACCTGTCGCTGGTGCTCCTTCTCGTACGCTTCCATGCGCAACTTCGAACTGCTCGACATGCGCGTGGTGTTGAAATAGATGAAGAGCGAATCGGTGCCGAAGCGCGTGCGCGCGGCCTGAAAGCCCGGTTCGTTGACGAGCAACGCCTGATCTCGCCCGCCGCGCAAATTCTTGAACGTGAACGACTCGCCGCTCATGGCGATGATGCTGCCCGAACGTTTAATCTGGACGGGCGGCGCGGCGGGCGGCTTCGCGGCTTCCGCGCGCGCGTTCCCCTTTGCGCCTCGTTCCCGCGCGCGCCGTCTGCCTCTGCGGTTGTTAGTAACCGTCGTGTCTTCCGTCCGCGTGCTTGCGTCTGCGACCACTGCTGTATCGGCGACGCGCGGCTGCGGCGCGAAGTTGACGGCGATGAACTGTTTCACCTCCGGCAGAAATTTTTGCGCTTCCTCAACCGACGGCATCTCGACGGCGACGAGACTTTCGGGCAGCCCCGCGCGCACGGGCATCGCGGCGAACATCAGGCGCGCCGTCATCAGCGGCTCGGCGTGCGTCTTGAGGAACTCGTAAAAATTCAGCAACTCATCCGGCGCACCACCAACGCCGCTGAGCGTGAGCGGCGTGAGCAACTGTGCGAGTTCCTGTGAACCGGCCTGACGCCCGACCATCCGCAGTTCCGCATAGACGCCGTAAGCGTCCGCCGAGAGCAAAGTGTCGAAGGTCGCCGCCGGAGTTTTCTCGTTCGCGGCGGCAGTAGTGTCGGACGGAGTGCGCGGAGCCGGGGGGGCGGGCGGATTCCGGGCGGGACGCTGCGCGCTCACGATGGACGACAGCAGGAGTGAGACGGCGACCAGGAGAGACGCGCCGCTGGAACGCACAGACCGGGGGAACTTCATGTCTCGAATGTCCTTACTCTAAAAAGGATAGCTCACGGATTTCGCGGAGATTGGGAGATCGCCGGAACGCAGAAGATTATGACAGGGGAGAGGGAAAAGATAAATGATGAAGGCGGAACGATGAACGATGAAGGAGAAGCAGGGTCGGAATTCAGAATTCAGGAGTCAGAATTCAGGAGTCAGAATAAAGCCTGCGCGAGTCTTCATGCTGACTCCTGAATTCTGTGTTCTCCCTCCTGCTTCATCGTTCATCATTCTCTTCTCACGCTTTCTCAAGCCCCGCGTATTTTTCGATCAACTTCTTTTGGCCGAAGCCGGGGAAGCTGACTGTGAGTTTGGCTGCGTCGCCCGTGCCTTCGCGGCGCAGGACGAGGCCGCGCCCGTATTTCGCATGTTTGACGTGCGTGCCCGGCGCGAAGCCGCCCGCCTCGACGGAAGACGACGCGTTGGCGGACGACGACTTCCCGCCCACCTCCGTGCGACGTTTGATCGCAGGCTGCGGCGGCGCGCTCTGCGGGTTCACCTGTTGCCCGCGCTGGCGGAAGAACTCTGCGATAGAGTCCGCGCTGTTGTAGGTCTTGCCCGCGTAGGGTTTCTCGGTCGGGCGCGTCTCCCCGCGCAGCGCGCGTGCGGCGTGCGCGTTCTCCAGCCGTTCCGAACTGCGCGCGAACGAGAGCCACGATGCGCCGCGCGATAAGTCCTCCATCAAGTCGAACGGCATCTCGTTCAAAAACTGCGATGGTTCGGACGCCAACTCTTCGCCGTAGACGCGCCGCTTCATCGCATGCGTCACGTAGAGAAACCGCTCCGCGCGCGTGATGGCGACGTAGCACAGACGCCTTTCTTCCTCCAACTCCGCGCGGTCGGTGGCCGAACGCGAGTGTGGAAAGAGTCCGTCTTCGAGGCCGACCATGAAGACGAGCGGAAACTCCAAGCCCTTCGCCGAGTGGACGGTCATCAACGTGACGGGCGCATCGCGCTTGTATTGGTCTGTGTCGGAGACGAGCGCGGCGGCGTCTATGAAGTCGCGCAGGCCGCCGCCCTCTTCGCGGTCGTAATCCACTGCGGCGTTGACGAGTTCCTGCAAGTTTTCCAGACGCCCCTCGGCCTCTTCCGTGTTCTCCGACTTCAAAGCATCCGCGTAACCCGAATCGAGAATCGCCGCCTTGACCACTTCCGAAGCTGGTTCACGCTGCGCCACCGAGACGAGGTTCGTGATGATGCGTTGAAAATTCTTGAGCGACGAAGCGGCACGCGCGGCGAAGCCCGATGTGGTCTGCTGCGGGTCGGTCACGATGGCGAGCGTCTCCCAGAGCGAGACGCCGTAGTCTTTGGCGCGGCGGTCGAGTTCGTCGAGCGTCTGCTTGCCCAGTCCGCGCGGCGGCGTGTTGATCACGCGCATGAGAGCGATGGAGTCGTGCGGGTTCATCGCGAGCTTGAGATAAGAGATGATGTCGCGCACCTCTGCGCGCTCATAGAACGAGAAGCCGCCGACGATGTTGTAAGCGATGTTGGCGCGCCGCATCGCTTCTTCAAAGACGCGCGACTGCGCGTTCGTCCGGTACAGCACCGCCGCGCGCAGAGAGGGATCGACGCGGCGATGCTCCTCAACTTTAGCGACGACGAAGCGCGCCTCGCCCTCCGCATCCATCGCCTGGTAATAGCGTATGCGCTCGCCCGCGGGGTTCGAGGTCCACAGGGTCTTGCCCTTGCGCTCCGTGTTCAACTTCACGACCGCGCCCGCCGTATCGAGGATGTTCTGCGTCGAACGATAATTCTGTTCCAGCCGGATCGCTTTCGCCTCCGGGTAGTGCTGCTCAAAGTTCAGGATGTTCGAAATATCCGCGCCGCGCCATTTGTAGATTGATTGATCTTCGTCGCCCACCACGCAGACGTTCTGTTGTTTCTCGGTGAGAAAGCGTATGAGCGCGAATTGGAGACTGTTGGTGTCCTGATATTCATCGACGAGGATGTAGCGAAACTTATCGTTGTATTGATCGCGCACCTCTCTGTTTTTGCGCAGGAGGCGGACGGCTTTGATCAGGAGATCGTCGAAGTCGAGCGCGTTGTTGTTGACGAGACGTTCTTCGTAGAGGCGATAGACGCGTGCGATGGCGGCGCGTTTTTCGTCGCCGTATTCGACGCGCGCGGCGTAGGCTTCGGCGTCCGTGCCGCTGTTCTTGGCGTGGCTGATGGCGGACTGCACCTGTCGCGCGCCCATGCGATCCGAGTCGAGTCCTAAATCCTTGATGGCGGCTTTGACGATGCGCGTGGAGTCGTCCTGATCGTAGATGGTGAAGGAGCGCGTGTGTCCCTCTTCGAGTTTCTCGATGTCGCGGCGCAGGATGCGCACGCACAGGGAGTGGAAGGTGGAGATGAGCGGCGCGCTCTGCAAACGCTGTTCGCTCAGGAGCCGTTCGACGCGCTCGCGCATCTCGCCCGCCGCCTTGTTCGTGAAGGTGACGGCGAGAATGTGATAGGGCGCGATGCCGCGCTCGGCGATGAGATAGGCGATGCGGTGCACGATCACGCGCGTCTTGCCCGAGCCTGCGCCCGCGAGAATGAGCAGAGGCCCCTCGGTGGTCGTGACGGCGATACGTTGTTGTTCGTTGAGTCCTGAAAGAAAGTCCATATCAATAAGTGACGAGTGACAAGTGACGAGTGACGAGCAAGAATTAAAACAAGTCTATTGTTTTAACTCGTCACTCGTCACTCGTCACTTGTCACTTAATAAGTTTCTGCACCGCCTTGAATTGTTCGTGGGCGGCGTCGCGCATGAGTTCGAAGAGCGACATTTCGGTGGAAGAGGGGAGCGCGCCGGATTGCCTCATCTTGAGGAGTCCGGTCTGCCGGTTGTGCGCGGAGCGCGCGGTGATACATTCGGTCAGGAGATGCACCTTGTAGCCGCGCGCCAGCAGATCGTGCGTCGTCTGGTTGACGCAGACGTGCGCTTCGATGCCGCAGATGAGCACCTGCCGCGCGCCCGTGCGTTCGAGCGCGCCGACAAACTCATCCGCGCCGCAGGAACTAAAGGCCGTCTTCTCAATCGGCTCAAGCGCGTCGGGGAGGACGGCGCGAATCTCTCCGGCGGTGCGCCCCAAGCCCTTCGGATATTGTTCCGTGACGACGATGGGAACGTTCAGAAGTTGGGCGGCGTGCGCCATGAGGGCGATGCGCGCGGAGGTTTCGGCGAAGTCGGAGATGGAGGTGCGAAAAGCCTCCTGCATGTCGATGATTACGAGGGCGGTCTGCGCCGCGTCGAGCGTGTTTTCGTGTCTCATGTAGAAAATCTTCCCGGCAACCATTTAAGCACACGCGGCGGAGAAAGAGAAAAAGGGGCAAGGACAGTGACGAGTGACGAGAAAGAAAAGTGATGAGTGATGAGTGATGAGTGATGAGTGAAAGACGAATTTTGGTTTTAACTCGTCACCCGTCAGTTGTCACTCGTGACTCGTCGCTCGTCGCTGTTCTTGCCGTCTTGGGACTTGAGACTTTATAATCGGGGCACATCCGGCCTGATGCGGTGAAGCCCATATTCTTCGGAAAGTTCAAACGAGCAAGCCGAACACTTGCGCGCCCCAACTCAATACAACAGCACAGATTGGAGAAGTTCGATGAGAAAACGAATCTTGATGCTCGCGCTGATGGCGGCAATCTCTCTAGGTGGAATGGAAATTATGGCACAAACTACGGCGCAACCCCCGGTCGCAAAAAGGGCTACGAAGAAGCAGGCCTTTCACGGCGAGAGCCTCGACGACGACTATTTCTGGCTGCGCGAAAAGACCGACAAGGAAGTGGTCGCTTATCTGGAAGCCGAAAACGCTTACACCGAGGCGATGATGAAAGGCTCGGAAGCCTTTCAGGAGAAGCTCTATCAGGAGATGCTCGGACG
>DASWNS010000476.1:0-7085 GCA_036399115.1 Pyrinomonadaceae bacterium
CGCCCTTCTGCATAACGTTGACGAACTCCGTGAAGTCGTCCTGTCCGGGCAAGGCCGCCGGGTAGGCGAGAAAAATCTGCGGCGCGATTGAAGCGGGCGCGTTGAAAGCGCCGTGCCCGATCATCACCACCGAACTGAAGAGCGCGTTGTTGAGTTTCGCCGCTTCCATCGCGCGCGTCAGTTGCGTGAACTGCTCTGCGTCGCCGAAGAAGAAGATGCCGTCCGGCCTCTTTTGCGCGATCATCCCGACCAATGTCGCCACGGGAAAACTGCCGCGCGTGGAAGTCTCTTCCGCCACGATCTCCATCGGGTACAGCTTCGCCTGCGCCTTCACGCCTGCGAGCGCGTCCGCATCAAACTCGCTATCGGTACTGATGACGGCCATGCGCGCCCGACGCTCCGTGAATTTCGCGGCGGCGAAATCGACGAGCGCGCGCGCCTGATCGCCGAACGTCGGGAGCAGGTAGAAGACCAGAGGGTTCGGCGGAACGGTGAGGCGCGGCGAGAGCGTGACGGGACCGACGAGCGCAACGTTGCTGCGCTTGAGATAATCGTTCGTAGCATCGCTCCCGCTCGACTCGAAACTGGCGACGAGCGCGAACACGCCTTCGCGTTCCACCAGACGTTGGGTGGCTTCCAGCGTCGCCGCAGGCTCGCCGCGCGAATCCACGACGACCAGTTCGAGTTGCCTTCCGTAGATGCCGCCCTGCGCGTTGAGAGCGGCGAAATATGCCGTGAGCGTGGCTTTAATATCCTCGCCCACCTGTGCGAGCGCGCCGGTCAGAGGCAACGCCGCGCCAACTTTGATCCGCTTGTCGTCGAGGCCGGGGTCGGCGTCCGATTCCTTGCCGAGTTTTTTGAGATAGGCGATGAGGTCGGCCATCTGTTCCGGCTTGAGATCGTATTGCGGCATGCCGGGGTGAAGCGGCGCGTTCGTGGGGTCGAGGCCGAGTTTGATGGCGCGTGCGAGGGTCGCTTCGGTGTAGGGAGGCCGCTCGCGTCTCGTCAGGGCGGAGGTGTGCGGGGCGGTGAGCGTCTCCCAGTTGATCGGCGGAGGCTGGAGGCCGCCTTCGCGCGCGCCTTCGCCGCGCAAGCCGTGACAGTTGCTGCAAGCGAAAGTGTTTGCCAGCAGTTCCAGTTTGTCGCTGCCGAGAAACGCCCTGATGTCGCCCGCGCCCTCAAAGCTTTCGCCCTTGAGATAGAGCTGCTTGCCGCGTTTCTCCTGCGCCGTCAGTTCTCGCGGCTGACCCGCGCCTCCCTGCGCGCTGCCGACTCTTTCGCCCCTCGCCAAACAGAGGAGCGCGAGGCAGGCGAGCACTACGAGAGTCAGTTTCAACTGGCGACAACGTATGATCATGTGCGCTCTTTGTTCTCGACTTTTGAGGGACTGTGGAGGCGAGGAACCTGTCACCCAACCGCACTCCTTCCCAGTCGGCACGGGCAGGAACAAGGCTCGCCTCCACAGTTTTTTTTCGCGGCCTGAACTCTTATTTTGCCGGGAGCATCTTCAGGACGGCGGCGGTGATCTCGTTCGGGTTCGACATCGCGTGCATCTTCATCCATTCGCCCGTCGCTTCGTTGCCGACGATAATTTTCAGATTGTGCGCGTTTTTATCTTCCACGTAACCGCCTAGTTTGTAGAGCACCCAATCGAGGTTCTCCTTCTTGCCCGTGAGGAAATACCAACCCGGACGGGCTTTGAAACTGTCCGCATACTTTTTCAGGACGGCGGGCGTGTCCGTCCCGTGATCGACCGTAAACGAGAGCATCACCACTTCTTTGCCGAGACGGTCGCCGAGTTGTTGTTGCACCTTGGCGAGATTGGCGGTCATCGGCGAGCAGACGCCCTTGCAGGTGGTGAACATGAAATTGATCAGGGCGATCTTGTTCTTCAACAGGTCTTCGTAAAAACGGACGGGCTGATTATCCTGCGTCAGGAGGATGTGGTTCGGGAAATAGGCCGCCCCGCCCGCCGATCTGGGTGTGCCGCCCGCAGGCGACGCGACAGCGGCTCCCGTCGCGCTCTTCGTCGCAGGGAGAGGAATCTGCACGTCGCCGCTCGTGCTGCCTGCTGCGGCTGCGGCGGCGGCGGTCGCGCTGCTCTTGGCGGCGGCTTCGTTGACCACTTTGACGAGCGTGGAAGCGGGCGCGAGGCCGTAGGTGCGCGTCCAGTATCCGGCGGCGTCGTTGCCGATCAGGATCATCGGCGTGTGGTCGTTTTTGTCGGCCACTGCTGCGCCGAGCGACTTGAGCAGCCCGTCAACTTCCGGCTTGCTGCCCGTCACAAACGTCCAACCCGGCGCGACCTTAAACTTCGAACTGAACTCCTTCAACCTTTCGGGCACGTCCGTCGTCGGGTCAACGCTCACCGAGATCAATTCGATGTCGCGCCCGACGCGCTCGCCGAGTTCCTGCTGAACCTTGCGGAAGGTGGCCGTGAGCGGCGGGCAGATCGTCGTGCAGGTGGTGAAGATGAAGTTGATGGCGACGGTCTTGCCCTTCACCAGATCGGTGTAGAAATTGAGTCTCTGCCCGTGCTGGTTATAGACCACCGTGTCTGGAATCTTGAGCGAGTTCGGGGCGATGGGAGTCGCCGCACCGTTCGCCGTCGCGCCGCTCGTCGAAGGGGTGCCGCTCGTCGTGGACGCGCCCTCCTTCTCGTGTGCTTCGTGTTCGGCGGGCGTCTCTTCCTTCAAAGGTCTGAGCGCCATGCCGCACTTCGGGCAACGACCCGGCTTCTTCGATTTCACTTCCGGGTCCATCGGGCAGGAATAAACGACCGCTTTTTTAACCGCCGCCTTTTTCGGGGCGGGCTTGCGCTGCGCGACTGCCGAGCCTTCGGGCAGCGCGACGAACGCGACGAGGGCGATGGACGCAAAGAGCGCGCGGGTGAATTTTAATTGCATGTTGATGAATCCTTTCCTCGCGGCGGTAGACCTTATTCGGGTTTCTGCCCGGCCACGTCTCCATCTTTGACAATGACGGGGGTGAACGGTAAATCGGCGAAGCTCACGCCGCGCGAACCGACGCGCACCATCACGTTGAAGATCCCTGCATGCGGGAAGACCTGCGTGATCTCATACTCGCCCGCGCTTACTTCCTTCGCCCACTGTCGCTGCTGCCAGACGCCGGGCGGCTCGAAGACCAAGACCTGCACGTCGCCCAACCCGCCGATGGGCTGACCCGTGATCGAATCGGTGAGCTTCAACTTGAGCGGCACGCCCGCGCCCGATTTGAACTCCTGCCCCGCGAACGAAGCCGCCACGACGATTGAACTCTTCTCTTCCGTTGCGGGCGCGTTCGGCGACTTGCCTACGTCGGCCTGAAAGCAATGCGCGATGCGGTTCTCGTTGATGAGGACGGGCACGTCGTAGCTTCCGGCGCGCGTAAGTTTGATGGGCGTCGCGTAGGTGCCGGGCGCGATCTCGGTCAGGCTGCGGTCGAGGAGGAGGATGCCGCGCGGGCGTCGTTTGTAATTGCTGAGCGTGCCCATCGGAGCCATCATGCCTTCGACGTAGAAATAGATCATCTGGTCGGGCGCGTGCGCGATCATCACGGAGTTGCCTTCCGGCGTCGGCACGATCATGCTGGCGACGCCGAGTTCCTCAGGCATCGTGCTCGGCGCGCGTTGCCCCGCCTGCACGTCCACCGCCGTCACCTTCTCTCTGCCGAGCTTGTCGAGTTCGACCAGCGAAAACTTCTCCGAGGCCGTGCCGCGCAGGTATGCGTATCGGTTGGTGAAAGTGACTTGATCCGGACTCTTCACGACGCTCGTTGAGCCGATGACTTTGTTGGTTGCAGCATCTATGACGGTGACCGTGCTGTCGAGTTGGTTGACGACCATAGCGAAGCGACCGCGCGGTTCGAAGCCGAGCGCGACGATGCCACGCGCGAGCGGTATCGTCGCCGCCACGCTCTGTTTCGCGGGGTCAATCGCGGTCACGCTCCCGCCGTTCAGCGAAGCGACGTAGACCAGACCGCTGGCCGTGCTGAAAGCGACGGGCACGGGAGTTTTGCCGACCGCGATGTCAGCCACTTTGGCGAGCGTCGCCGTGTCGATGGCCGAGACGGTATCACCCGCGCTGTTGGAGACGTAGGCGAAGCGGCTGTCGGCGGTGAAGGCTATGTTGTGGAGTCCTGCGCCGACGCCGATGGTGCGTGCCAGTTTGTTCGTCGTCGTGTCGATGACGGCGACGAGCGGCGAGTCGTCGAGGCCGACCCAGACGTGGCTGCCGTCCGGTTCGAGCGCGATGCGCGTCGGCTTGCGCTGGCCTTCGATGTTCACCGTCTCGATGATCTTTCTCGTGATCGTATCAATGACGAGGACGGCGGATTTTTCCGGCAGCGTAACGTAGAGACGATCCTTCGTTTTGCTCAACACGAAGTCCGCGCCGTTGGCGGGAAGCGGAATGATGCTCTCCAACTTCGTCTTGCTGAATGAGATTTGCGGGTTGGTGAAGGTCAGCGTGCGGTCGTGGTTGAGCGACACGAGGAGATAACTGTTGAGGTCGAGATCGGCGCGCGCGCTGAGCAGGCCGCCCATGAAGGTGCGAATCTTATCTTTGCACTGCGTCTCTGTGGTCGGCGCGGCGGCGGCGAGACGCGAACTGAACCAGGCGTTCGGGTGCAGGCCGGAGACGGGTTGACCCGTGCGCGCGTCGGTCACGCGAAAGGTGGCAATCGCATCGGCTCCGGCGACCAGAGCGGCGGGCTTGCCCTCTTCGACGGGCTTCGCCGCGAGCGAAAAGTCCACGGCGATGCCTTGCTGTTCGAATCTCTGTGTGATGGTGGCCGGATTTTTGGGGGCTGCCGCATCGCTCTTCTTCGGCGCGCTGACAGGCCCGGCGGTCTGCGCGTTCCCTGCGGAAACCAACACGATCAACAGCATCAAGCTCGTCCACATTGATCGTCCCGCCGGTCTGCGAAATCCTTCTCTCTTAATTTGATAAACGGCTGGCATGATAAAGACTTCCTCTTTTGATAAGACTTAACTTTTATGGTTCGCCATGATTATACGGCGCGATATGCAAAGATTGAAGGGCAACCTAACCGAAGCTAGGCTGCCCCCCAATGTGACGTGGGTTACTACTGCGACAACAGCAGTTGCTGTTGCTGCATGCAGGCGGTATCGCACGTCGGTTTGACGCGGAAGATACCCCACATTCCGTCTGTGAACTGGTAACTTTCCTGAGTTCGAATCAGGTAGTCGCCAGCCTGTTGGAAACTGCCGCCCGCGCTCGGCAGAATGATGTTCCAGTGGCGGCGCGCGGTGTGGCCGCCCTGCGAGCCAATGGTCATTGACTGCGGTTCGGGTGTGACGCCCGGCGACCATTGCCGGGTCGAGTTGTCCGTCCATGCTTCGTGGTACCAGGCATGGCCGTGGACGGTGAAGGCGTGCTGGCGCGGATGCCCCGTCGGTTGAACGACGCGGAAGCGCACCTGCTGCCCGGCAGCCGCAGTGAAGATCGGGGTTTCCGGATCACCGTGCGTCAGCGAACTGAGCGCGTTCACCTGATTCATGTCGTTGAGCAAATCTTCCACGTGATCGAAAGTGTTGTGGTCGATCTTGCTCATCTCGTTGAGAAGCCCGAGCCGCGCCCAGATGGGTTCGGTCTTGTAGTTGAACGCCTTCTTGCCAGAGTCTTCCGAATCCTCCTCCGCCAGGTAATTGCGGACGGGATTGCCGTTCGGAGCCTTCATGATCACATCGTCCTGATAGACGACTGCGAACTCTTTGAAGAACGCGCTTCTGGCCGGATCATAAACCAACGCTTCGGCGTTCGAGTTGGCAGCCGTTGACCACTTCGCGCCCTGAGGCTCGATGATCAGCATGCCGATTGCGCCGTGCGAACCATGCTTCATGATGTCGCCGTAGTCCGTGAGATTGACCGAGCCGTACTCAATCGGCGTGGCGTGACGTGAGCCGTCAATCGGGTCGATGTCAACCCTTCCGGCGTACCAGCGATAGGTGATCTTCTCACCCGGCGCGACCGTCTGCCGGTCGTTCAAGCCGATGTTCGCGCCATCGCTGGTGCGCACATCGTACTCCAACAACTGCGGGTGCAGGCTGACCTCGTTTGAAGGTTTCAGGTTGTTGAGGTTGAATTTTTCCACGAGCATCGGCATGAAGTTCCAGGCCGGATAATCGGGCAGAGTCGCAGGCAACAGGTTCGTGAGTTGCAAGTTGATGCAATCTCCGGCGTTAGCCCGCAGGATGAGCGGCTCCAGTTTCTTCGTCCCGGCCTTCACCGCCGCGACGTTGCCGCTTTCGATGAACACGATGCCCGCCGGATCGACGAGGCCGTACTCTTTGTTGTAGGTGATACCACCGGGCTGCAAGTCGGTGGCGAGACGAGCCTCCACGTAGAAGGTCTTCTTGGGCGAGACGGACGGGCAGAAGTCCGTGCGCAAGCCCGGATCGCTGGTGCTCACTTCGCCGCGTGAGTTGCCGGGCAGAGCGAGAAGGCCGGGGCGCAGCCCCTTGTACTCGCGCATGATGCCCCACATGCCGTCCCAGAGGTTGTCCGTTCCGGCGCTGCTGTACATGAAATCAGCCACATCAGGGTTTGCGCCCTTGACGTTGCCGACAGCCGGGATCGGCGGCAGTTCGAACTCGAAGTGTTCGGAGATGCCGATGGCCTGACCGTTGTAATAGCCGGAATCCGCGACATTCGGTTCGTGCAGCCACTTGCTGCCGTGTACGTTGAAGACGTGCTGTTCTTCCTGCGCGCCCTGAATGATGCGCACCTGAATCTTGTCGCCTTCGTAGACTTCGAGCAGCGGCGTATACGGGTCGCCGTGAATGACCGTGCCGTTCTCGGCTTTCGATCTGAAGACGTTCGCCATGTTGCCGCGAGCGTCTGCATATTGCGCGTTGGTGTTCGGGTCGCGCACGCGCAGAGGGATCGGCTCGTTGCGATAGTTGATGAGGCTTGTGCCCGGGTCGTCAACCGAGATGGACTCCGGTTGCGGGATGTCCGGCGGTGCGACGATGTCGGGCAGCCCGACAACCTTGCGTCCCGGCGGGTTCACAGGCTTCAAGTCTCTCGTGTAGACGAGCGCAAAGTCGGCCAGCGCGAGGTTGA
>DASWNS010000477.1:0-6257 GCA_036399115.1 Pyrinomonadaceae bacterium
CCCTGAATGGCGCTGTAGTGAACGAAGATGTCTGAAGAGCCGGGCTGTTCGATGAAACCGTAGCCCTTCGCATTGTTGAACCACTTGACCTTACCGGTAATTCTAGGCATAGCTAACGAATCCTCCTAACGATTCGGTGAATCGGTACAAAAACAGTTTTCTTTGTTCTCGTGCCGGTGGGTTAATACTCTCATGAGCCGGAAGCGTTTGAGCGAACGCCCCCGTCAGAACTACATGACAACAAAAAAGCCCGCACATGGCGAACCGGCGTCAAAGCGCGTTCTTCACCACATACGGACCAAGCGGGAGACTAACAAACTCATTTCGGTCTTACTTCTAGCACTAACCGGATGAACGAGTTTGGCTGTCAACTCGTCCTTCGTAAAACGACGGCGCATACTAAGCGAACCCGTCGAGAACTGTCAAGAAAAAAAATAAGCCGGACACGCGCCCTTGATGCCTGCAACCTTAAGGCTGCGCGCACGTTCTCCCGCCGCTCACCGTCGCAGGCGCGGGCAGGTAAGCGCGCGGGTTAACAGGTTCCTCGTTGATGCGCACTTCGTAATGGAGGTGCGGTCCGGTAGAGCGTCCGGTGGACCCGACGCGCCCGATGATCGTGCCGCGCGCGAGTTGCTGCCCGGCCTCAACTTCGATCTTCGAGAGATGCCCGTAGCGCGTGGTGATGCCGTCGCCATGATCGAGGATGACGATCTGCCCGTAGCCGCTCTGCGTGCCCGCGAATTTCACCGTGGCGATGCCTGCGGCATAGACGGGCGTGCCGCGCTCGGCTGAGATGTCCTGCCCCGAATGAAACTCCGATGAGCCGCCGCCGAAAGGATCGCGACGCCCGCCGAAACTATCACTCGTCTCGCCGCCTGCCACCGGCCAGATCGAAGGGATGCGTGCGCGTTCGCGCAGGGCTGATTCGTGAGCGCGAAGTTCCTGTTCGAGTTGGACGGCGCGCGTCTCGACCGCATTGATGGCCGCCGCATCCATTTCGACGAGCGGACCACCCGCGCCGCGCTCGCTCGTGCCTTGTTGCTTGCTCTCGACTTCGTTCGGCGCGGTCGTCGTGCCGGAAATTTCCGCGATGCGACGCGAAGTATCTTCGATAGCGTCAACGCGGTTCTCTAACTTTTCGAGTTGTTGCCGTTGCTTTTCGTTCTCCACGCGCAGGCGCGTGTTCTCGCGTTCGATGTTGATATGTTGCGCGTCGCGAAACATGCCGTAGAGGCCGTAGAGCGCGGCGCAGAGGACGAGACACGCGAGCGCGCTCGCCGCCTTGAGCCAGCGTTTATGAATGCAGATGCGACGAATTTTAGAACGAGAGCGCGAGGTGCGAGCGACGATAAAAGCGTATAAACGGTCGTCTCTGGTCATCGGGAGAATGTGCTCCTTTATCACTAATCTGCGCGTAAAACACACAGGGAACAGCGCAGATGAGCGCGAAAGGCACTGTCATCCGAAGCGGGCGACGGTGCGCATGAAACCACAATTGGGGGCTTCTTTATTAGGTTTGACCTGCCTGATTATGGCAGTTCGGCAGCTTGATCAGTATTAACTCATCCACGAGGCGAGCCGCTTGATCTGCTTAAGGGGCAGCACCCTATCACACCCCGCAGAGTGTTTGCAACCGCCGAAACCTGAGAAAATTCTTTAACTAATAACAAAAACCCGGTGCAAAGTTGCGTCCTACAACTTTGCACCGGGTCTGTTTTCAAACTCAAAAAACGAAGCGGCTACGCGTTACTCTCCGGCCTCACGACGGCGTTGCCCGCGTGCGCGCAGCATGGTCAGGACGATCAGCAACAACACGCCGACGAAAGCGATGACGATGGCGATCTTGAGCGCGAACATCAGGAAGCCCACGAGGGCGATGAGTTGTTTGACCAGTACGATCAGGAGCGCGATGAGCGTCAAGATGCCGCCCCAGCGACCGAATGTTGCGAGTAGTGCTGTCATGTAAAAATCTCCCTCGTGCTAATTATTCCCGCGCCTGCTTCCGGTAAACTCACTTGCTCACTTGTCCGCCTTGCTCAAGCGCGCCTTCATCATAACAAAGAACTTCATCGCATGGCGAGACGCGCACGCCGCGTATCCAAATTCAAACTCTTCAGGCACGCGGATCAAACGGCCAGGGCGCATCCGTGCGGCGCGCACCCGTCAATTGCGAATTGAGTTCGCCGGTGCTGAACCGTGTCATGTCGAGCGGCGCGCTGCTGCTGCTCATAAAAGATCGTGGCGGCGCACCCGTCGCGTCGAACATGTCACGTTCGCGGCGCGAGCGCAGGAAATCGAAGAGCATGTAGGCGCCGAGCACGACGAGCGCGACCGGGAGCAGCTGGCGCACCGGAAACTGCACGCCGAAGAGCGTGTTCAGCAGAAAGATCGAGCCGAGCGCGATGAGCACGATAGCCCACGCGAGCGGATGGCCGTAGAGACGACGTGCGATTGGATCGGATTCGGCGTTAGGCGTCAGTCCGGCACTGATGAGTTGCGCCGTGCGGTAGGAATCAACCGCCGCGAACAACCAGACGCCGAGCGCGCCGAGCACAAAGAACGAGACGGCGTTGGTCACCGCAGCCATCTGCCAGCAACTTGCGAAGAGCGCGAAATGAACGAGCGCCTTCGATGTCTGCCCGTTGTAGGCTGCGCCCAGACCGGGGACGAGGAGCGATAGCAGCGTCGCCACCCACTTCGAGGTGCGGCGTCGCAACTGCTGCGGCGCGTGGAGCAGCGCCGTCTGTTGCTGCAAGAGTTCGACGCCCGCCACGATGCAGTCCTGGCAATACGGAAACCCGCGTATGCGGTGATCGCACGCAGGGCACAGAGGCCGCGCGCACCGACTGCACTGCACGACCGACGCATTCATGTTGTGATAAGAACAGTTCATCAACTTCTCTGTGTTACTCGCTGCTGCCGTAACTAAACTTGCTTCCACGATTCGTTCATACTTCGAGCAAACAATTTCATCAATGCGTCTCGAACCCGCGCCCGGTTTGGTCCTAACGCTTTTGCGCCCCGGTTTGTTGCTCCGATGCGTCCGAGCCGTTCGCTGCGGGCTGCGCGTTCTGTTGCTGCCCCTGCTCCGTCTCCTTCTCGTTCTGCGCGGGCGAGCCGAGCAGACTTTCGAGGCTGCCCGCCACCTTCTTCAAATCGCCCGACATTACTGCGCGACGCACGGGCAAATTCGCGCCGCGCTCGTAAGTTCTCGCCGCGAAGCGCAGACTCGCGCGGTACATGCCGCCGATTGAACCGTCGTCAGAGAGCGTGCTCGTTCCGACGAGCACTGCGACGAGTAGCATTGTGGCGACGGTGGCGAGTTGCGGCGAGACGATTGCGTCGAGCCAGCCGCGCACGAGTTCGGCGAGGCGAGCCGAGAGCGGCGCGCGAAGTTGTTCCGCCTCGGTCGTGCCGAGCGTGGCTTGCAGGATGCGCGCGTGCAGCGCGGCGGGCACAGGGCGTTCCTCGTTGATGTAGGTGTAGCACGCGCCGATGGAGCGCACGACTTCGCCGGGCAGGTTCGTGCAACTGTCGCAGAGCGCGGCATGACGCTCCCAGCGATGGTAGAGCGACGCGGGCAAAAATCCGTCGAGGTAATCGGTTAGGTAATCTTCAAATTCGTCGCACGTCATCGCCGACTCGGGCGCGGTGTGCAACAGGATGCGCGCGTCGAGACTGGTCGAAGGCGCGGGCACGGTCGCCGTACGGCAGGCGCGCAGCGTGTTTTTGACTTCGCTTAAAAGATCGTGACAGACGGGACACCGGAGGGCGTGCCCGTTAAACGCGATCTGCGTCGTCGTGTCGAGCGAGCCTTCGAGGTAATCCGTCAGACGATCTTCAAATTCAGCGCACAGCATTTTTTTCTCGTTTCACCCTTCTGATTAAATGATGAACGCGGAACGATGAACGATGAATGAAAGACTCAAAGTGATAATGGCCGATTTAAACTTCATCGTTCCTCCTTCACGTCGTTCCGCGTTTAACTAAACGTCGCTCATGGCGACGACGCGCATGCGTCTTAAAATTTTTGCCAGTTCAATTCGCCCGCGATTGATGCGCGACTTCACAGTGCCTTCCGGTATCTGCAAGAGATCGACGATCTCCTGATAGCTCAACTCTTCGATGTCGCGCAGGATGACGCAGGTGCGCAAATCGGGAGCGAGTTTGTCGATTCCGGCCTGCACCTGCTCGCCGAGTTCGCGCCGTTCCATGTCAACGTGCGGCGAAGAGTTGGCGGCGCGCAGGTGATACGTGTGTCCTTCCAAATCCTCGCCCTGCGAATCCTGCGGGGCGCGTTGACGCTTGCGGTAATCGTCAATGACGAGATTGCGCGCGAGGCGCATCAACCAGTTTTGCAGGTCGCCCTGCTTCGGGTCGTACTGTTCGAGCGAACGATAGACGCGGACGAAAACTTCCTGCGTCAAATCTTCCGCCGCATCCGTGCGCGAGGTGAAGCGATAGGCGAGATTGTAGATGCGGCGGGAATAGAGAGACACGATCTCCTCCCACGCCGCGCCATCGCCCGCGCGACATCTCCTGACCAATTCAGCGCCATCATTGACCGTCAAAGCCTTTGCAGCTCCCAACACTTTCTGACGCCCTTTCCGCCTCCTGCCGCGAGCCGGAAATTGAAGGCGCGGCGGCGAAGAACTTGATTGCCGTACCCGTTTACGACGGGCGGAAAGGGAAAGTTCCCCGTAAATCCAGCGGGGAAAAGCAATAAGCCGGAGGCGTCCGGCGGCGACCCGGAGCGGTTCGCGCGAGCGTTTTTGAAGCCTCTGAAAATTCGCCGCGACAGCTTTTTCCGCTTTTTTCCGCCCGGCGGACGGGGTGGCATTCCACTCCGACAAGCGGCGTACGCCTCCCGTCTGCCGGGTTGCGTCCCCGTTCTATGCTCCGGTCTGCCTTCTTGCGACTTGATCTTGAATACTGTAGCCTTACAAGGCCACCCAATATATTGTGGTCGGTAAGTTGTGAGAGGTCAAGAGACGCGCGACGATAGCGCAGAAGTTTCGTCGAAAAATTACGGAGAGGACGCCCGATTTTGCGTCGTTATCTCAAATTTATAATTTTGACTCTCGTGGCCGCCGCCGTCCTCTGGTGGTTCGGGCGCGGGCTGGACTGGGCGAGCGTGCGCGCGGCCATCGGCAAGTCGGATTGGCGTCTGATCGCGCTCGCCGTCCTCATCGTCTGGGGCACCTACTTCGTGCGCGCACTGCGCTGGCGCGCGCTCCTTGCGCCGCTCACCGAAGCGAGTCTGCGCGAACTCTTTGCCGCGACAACCGTAGGATTCAGCGCGGTCTTTTTAATCGGGCGCGCCGGGGAAGTGGTGCGCCCGACGTTTTTGCCTCTGCGCGACCGGCGCGTGCGTCCGGCGGCGGCTTTTGTGACCATCGGCGTCGAGCGGATTTACGACATGGTGGCGGTCGTCGTGCTCTTCGCGGTCAATTTGATCTGGTTTCGCGCACCGGGCGGCGGCGACGCGGCGGCTTATGCGCGTGTGCGTCAGGCGGGAATGCTTTTGCTCGTCGCGGCGGCGGTCGGCATCTTTGCGCTCGTCGTCTTCAAGCGATACTCGCGGCAAGTGATCGATTGGTGCGAGGCGAAATTTGCGCGCGCTCCGCCACTCTTGAAACGCGCGGGCAAATTGTTGACGCACTTGCTCGAACAGGTCGCGGGTGCCTTGAGCGTGCTCGTCTCGGCGCGTGAACTCGCTGTAACGGTCGGGCTGACCGCGCTCCTGTGGGGCATCATCGCAGTGGCGAACTGGCTCGTACTGCGCGCGTTCGGGTTGCCGTTCGGCGCGACGGAGACTCTGTTCGTGCTGGGCTGGGCGCTCGTCGGGTCGCTCGTGCCGACGCCGGGCGGCGCAGCCGGAGCGTTCCACGCCGCCACCGCCGCCGGTCTGATCTTTCTCGGCATCGCGCGCGAAGAGGCGGCGGCCATCTCAATCGTGCTGCACCTCGTCGTCTTCGCGCCCGCAGTGGTCTTCGGCCTCTACTATTTCCTGCGCAGCGACGTGAGCTTTGAGCGTCTGCGAAGTTTGACGGCAACCGAACCGCACGAAGACGAAGAGGAAGAGCGCGGCGACGAACGCGACTCGACTCAGGCGGGACGGGCGGCAAAAGACAAGGCGGCACTCTCCGAGCTTTCGCGCGACAGGAGCGCGGGAGCGGAGACTTAGAGCGAGCAAGGGCAAACCGGCAAGCGAGGTCAGGCGCGTCGTTTTTGGGCGAGCCTTTTGGCCTCAACTT
>DASWNS010000478.1:0-4154 GCA_036399115.1 Pyrinomonadaceae bacterium
AGATAGGTGGAGACTATGAGCGAGTCACTTAAGGTGAAATCGAAAGAGAATTGCCGTTGGGACATGGTGAGCCTCGGCGAAGTGATGCTGAGGCTCGACCCCGGCGACGCGCGCGTCCACACCGCACGCTCCTTTCAAGTCTGGGAGGGCGGGGGCGAATACAACGTGGCGCGCGGCCTGCGCCGCTGCTTCCGGCTCGACACCGCCGTCGTCACCGCGCTCGCAGACAACCCGGTCGGACGCCTCGTTGAAGACCTCATCTTTCAGGGCGGCGTAGATCAGTCGCACGTCCTGTGGCGCAAGTTCGACGGCGTGGGGCGCGAGGTGCGCAACGGCCTCAACTTCACGGAGCGCGGCTACGGCGTGCGCGCCGCGCTCGGCTGCTCCGACCGAGGCCACACCGCCGTCTCCCAACTACGCCCCGGAGACATCGACTGGGACGCCATCTTCGGCGGCGAGGGCGCGCGCTGGTTTCACACCGGCGGCATCTTCGCCGCGCTCTCGGAGACGACGCCAGCCGTCGCACGCGAAGCGATGGAAGCCGCACGCCGCCACGGCACGATCATCTCCTACGATCTGAACTACCGCGATTCGCTCTGGAAGGGCATCGGCGGCAAGGCGCGCGCGCAGGAGGTCAACCGCGAACTCGCGCGCTTTGTTGATGTGATGATCGGCAACGAGGAAGACTTCACGGCCTGCCTCGGCCTCGAAGTCGAAGGTCTGGACGAGCACCATTCGAAACTCGACGTGGGCAATTTCCGCAAGATGATCGAGCGCGCCGTCAGCGACTTCCCGAACTTCAAGGCGGTCGCCACCACGCTGCGCAACGCGAAGACGGCCAGCATCAACGACTGGGGCGCGGTCTGTTTTTACGAGGGCGAACTTTATCAATCGCAGACGCGCGAGAACCTCGAAATCTACGACCGCGTCGGTGGCGGCGACTCTTTCGCCTCCGGCCTCATCTACGGCTTTCTGGCGGGCAAAGGCGCGCAATGGGCTGTCGAGTGCGGCGCGGCGCACGGCGCGCTGGCGATGACCACGCCGGGCGACACGACGATGGCGACGCTCTCGGAAGTCGAGCGCGTCATGAAGGGCGGCGGCGCGCGCGTGGCGCGTTGATCTCAGGCTCGCAGTCATGTGCGGTAATTTGCGCGCGATGATTCAAGTGGGGAAGCGATGAATAAGAATGAAGTCTTGCGGCGGATCGAAGAGGTGGGGGTCGTGCCCGTCGTGCGTGCGTCTTCTGCGGAAGAGGCGATGCAGGTCATCGAGGCGATCAGGGCGGGCGGCGTCAGCGTACTCGAAATTACGATGACCGTGCCGCGCGCCGTGCGCGTCATCGAACAGGTGGCCGACCGTTACGGTGCGGAGGTCGTCGTCGGCGCGGGCACTGTGCTCGATGCGGAGACGGCGCGCGCCTGCATCCTCGCGGGAGCCACGTTTGTCGTCAGTCCTTCGCTCAACACCGGAACCATTGAATTGTGCCGCCGCTACTCCGTCGCCGTCATGCCCGGCGCGTTGACGCCGACCGAGGTCGTGACGGCGTGGCAGGCGGGCGCGGACGTGGTCAAGGTCTTTCCCTGCGGTGCGCTCGGCGGCGCGAAGTATCTGAAGTCTTTGAAAGCCCCTCTGCCGCAGATCGAGATGGTCCCGACCGGTGGCGTCTCGCTCCAGACCGCGGCGGAGTTCATAGAGGCGGGCGCGCTCGCGCTCGGCGTCGGCGCAGACCTCGTGGACACGAAGGCCATCCGCGCCGGACAGCCGGAGAAGGTGACCGATGCGGCACGCGCCTACGTCGCCGCCGTGCGCGCCGCACGCAACCAGACCGCGACTTAGATGTGAGTTGAATTCAGAGCGGGAAGATGTTTGACAACTTGCAGCCGGGATAGAGCGTTAGTAAGGAGCGCGCCTCCGACTCGTCATTTCGGAAACCGGAACGCGAAACTTAATGCGCGTCACTTAATGCACGTCGCCGTTCGCTCCGTTCGCTCCGTTCGTGCTATTCGCTCCGTTCGCCCCGTTTGCGCCATTACGTCCGGCGGCATCGTCAGCCGCCTCCTGCTCCTGCGCCTTCTGCGCGAGCATGAGGTGTTCGCGCATGGCCTTGCGCGCGGCCTCCGGGTTGCGCTCGCGGATCGCGCGATAGATGTGTCGGTGCATCTCTGCCGACTCTTTCAGGTCGCGCGCGCGCTTGACGGTCTTGCTGCGCACGTCGAAGAGGATGGTCGCCACCATGTTCATCAGCGACGTGAGGATGCGGTTGCCGGAGGCTGCCGCCACCGTCTGGTGGAAGTGCATGTCGTGTACGAGAAACTGCGCCGGGTCGTCGAGCGATGCGAACATCCCCGTCGTCTCTTCGGCCATCGTCGCCATCTGGTCGTCGGTGGCGCGCTCGGCGGCAAGCCCCGCGACGGCCATCTCAAGCGACTGCCGCGCCTCGAACATCTCCGCCGAGGTGAAGCCGTGCAGAGAGGCCATCAGTCGTAGAGGGCTGCTGTCGAGCGACGGCGGCCCGTCGGATTTGACGACGAAAGTGCCCGCGCCCTGCCGCGATTGGAGCACGCCGACGGCGGCGAGCGAACGAATCCCCGCGCGCAGCGTGGGACGGCTGACGCCGAGCATCTTGGCGAGGTCGCGCTCGGGCGGGAGCCGGTCGCCGGGGCGTAGTTCGCCGCGATGGATCATTTCACGGAGTTGCGAGACGACCTCCTCCGAAGTCGTTCCGCGTCGCTCGGCGTCTATAGTTTTGAAGATGTCATTGTTGAGATCGGTCATACCATTAGCTCTGTAGAGATATTTTTCAGACCACATGCGGCAGGATGATTGCACCGGCCTCCGAGGCGACCAATGAGCGTTTCATGAGCGGACGGATTTTAACTCTTCCGCTGCGAGTTGTCGAACAATTTATCAAACGCATTCATCTTAAAGGTTTGACCATTTCGGAAATTTCAAAAACGACTCTGAAATTGTTCATCGTCCCCTCTCGGAAATTGGTCATCCGACCCGGCGACGGAGCCCGCTTCCAGTGCGTAAATTTCGTGCTCGCAAGCGGGCGCTGTGAACTTCGATAAAGGGACTTTCGAACAAGGGCATAGTCTGTGTGAGCGAACTGCCGGAGGGAATATTTATGAAGATTATTTTGAGAGTCATCCTCTACGCCATTCTGTCGAGCGTGTTGGCCGCGTCGGTCTTGGGACAGACCCCGAGACTCTCCGAGCGGATGGCGGCCACCGCCATGAACAGCCTCTATCGCGACGCGGGAAAAAAGGAGACGGGCAAGCCTTCGAAGTGGACTTACGATCTCGGCGTCGTGCTCAAGGGCATCGAGGGCGTCTGGTACGCGACGGGCGACGGACGCTACTTCAAACACATACAGGAGAACCTCGATCACTGGGTGCAGCCCGACGGGACGATCCGCACCTACAAGGTGGAGGAGTACAACATTGATCACATACTGCTCGGGCGGAACCTTTTGACGCTCTACAAGGTGACGGGGCAGGAGAAGTATCGTAAGGCCGCCGGGCTGCTGCGGGAGCAACTGAGGACGCACCCGCGCACCTCCGAGGGCGGCTTCTGGCACAAGAAAATTTACCCGCACCAGATGTGGCTCGACGGCCTCTACATGGGCGAGCCTTTCTACGCCGAGTACGCCGCCACCTTCAACGAGCCGGAGGCGTTCGAAGACATCGCCAAACAGTTCGTCCTCATGGAGCGGCATTCGCGCGACGCGAAGACCGGCCTGCTCTATCACGGCTGGGACGAATCGCGCCAGCAGCGTTGGGCTGACAAGACGACGGGACGCTCGCCCAACTTCTGGGGACGCGCGATGGGCTGGTACGCGATGGCACTCGTGGACACGCTCGAACATTTCCCGGCAGAGCACCCGCGTCGTGCCGAGTTGATCGCGATCCTGAACCGTCTGGCGGCGGCAGTTACGAAGTATCAGGAGCCGAAGTCCGGCCTCTGGTATCAGGTGGTTGATAAGGGCGGCCACAAGGGCAACTATCTCGAAGCGTCGGCCTCCGCCATGTTCGTCTACTCGCTGGCGAAAGGCGTGCGCCAAGGCTATCTCCCGGCCTCATACCTGAAGGTCGCGGAGAAGGCTTACAGAGGGATGGTCAAAGAGTTCGTCAAGCCGGTTTCGGAGGCGCAGG
>DASWNS010000479.1:0-19304 GCA_036399115.1 Pyrinomonadaceae bacterium
GAATTTTCGTAGATGCCCTCGAAAGTCTCGATCAAGCGCAACTGTTTGGACTTCAACTCGACCAGCCGCGCCGAACTGCCGAGCGTGCCCATGTTGTAGAAGCTGCCTTCGAGCAACAGTTCGTTCACGCCGTCGCCGTCCGTGTCGCTCGTCGCGGCGATGAAATTGAAATCACTGGTCTTGAATTTGGCGACGAGTTGCTCGGACGCGTCGAAGACGACGAGCGCGAGGTCTTGCGCGCCGTTGGGGTCAGCGGCGACAGCCCCGCCGCGCTGCACCAGATAGACTGTTTCGCGCGCGCCCTGCGCCGTAAAAGAGCCGCTTGAGTTGCTGTTGATGCTGTAATCGTCGGGCGCGGCCTTCGCGCCGTAAGCGGACTGGACGATGCGGCGTCGGAGTTGTGCATCGAGTGGAGGCGTTCGATGGTCTGGCTGTCCTTTGCGGTAATCGATCAACACACCGCTCCCACGCTCCGCGCCCTGCGCAGGTTCCACGCGCTCCGGGTTCGGCGACGGACGCGCGTCGCTGGCGGACGGCGAGACGTTCGCGGAGGTTCGGGCGCTGCCGTCGCCCGCCGTCTGATTTGCTACCGGGTCACCTGCGACGCCGCCGCAGTTAACGACGCAGACCAACCCTGCCAAGAGCACAACTATCAGGCCGCGACAAAAGAGCGAGCCGGAAGATTTCTTCATCAATCGCATAGTTGTTCGCCGGGAAGTGTCTCTGCTCTCGTCTGTCAACGACTCTTGTTGACGTAATAAACTCTGCACTGGCCTTGCGGGGAAGGTTCATCGCGCTCAAGGCTCGTGTCGCTGATGAGCACTTTGTACCAGCCGGTCTGCCGGAAGACCGTTTCGGCGCGTCGCTTCTCCTGCGAGCCTTCATAGTCAATCGCCTTCGTGTCTGTCGTGGAGAGTTGCAACTGCTGCATCCCGCCGAACTCTGTTGCGCTGAGTGAAGGATTGACGCCCGCGTTCTTTTCAAATGTGCGCGCGCCTGAATCGTCGGACGTGAGAAAGAAATATTTGCCGCGCGGGTTGACGATTGCCAGATAGCCGCCGTGACGCGCGGGCATCGTGAGCGTCAGGGTGTCGCCGCGACGAAGCCTGCGCGGCGTGCAACGGAGCTGGTCTTGCGGCGCGCGTGCATTGTGCGACGCGGACGCACGCGGAGGCGCGTGTGGTGTGGTCGCAGCGCGCAGCGTGAACACGACGCCGAGCAGCATGAACAGACAAAGGGCGCGCGTCGTTAGTTGAAGCCAATTCATCTTCGTTCCCTTCCGTCTGGCGGTGAATGACGACGCAGAAAAGTTTGGGGCATGAATCCTTGAATTGCAAGAGTTCATGCCCCGTCCGGTGCGCTCCCGGCGGCGCCTGCGCGTTTAGAATTGCAGGTGGAAATGGGGCGGCCTCGTCTCGCGCAGCACGCTTGTACCGGCGGAGGAGGCGGCGACTGACGCGCGAAACTCGCGCTCGTCCGCAGCCGTCATGCCGCGCACGCTGATGTCAACCGCACCCGCGCGCAGGTGGCGTGAGATATAGACGCCGCGATCAACCTGTCCCTGAATCACTGCGGACATGTCGTTGATGATCTCTGCGCGCGACTTGCCCGCGCGCACGCCCGCATCGTAAGCGCGCCTGATCTCTGCCAGCGCGGTCTGGTTGCGGTAGATGCCCGTGTCGTTCAACTGTATCTTGTTGTAAATCTGGCGCGCCTGATCGTGCGCGGTGCGTGTGCCGTCCGTGACGCGCAAATTCTTTCCGGTGCGGCGGAAATACTCGTCGGCAATGCGCCCCACGCGCTCGCGCGCAGCGTCGGACAGCCTGACGCCGTTATCCACCGTGAAGTGGCCGCCCTCGGCAGCCTGCCGCTCGTTGCGCACCGCGTTCGATGAATGGAGTCTGCGATAAGTCGCGGCGTCGAGCACGCCGGACGGGTCGAGGCCGTTGCGACGCTGGAAGGCTGCTAAAGCGTTCTCGGTCTTCTGGCCGAAGATGCCGGGTCCAGTGGCGACCTCCGCGCTCGTCAAGTAGCCGAGCGCGACGAGACGATCTTGCAGGCCGCTGACGATGTTGCGCTGGTCGCTCCCGCGCCGCACGCCGTCGTTCAGACGCGCGACGGCGTTCCGCGTGGCTTCGTCATAGACGCCGCTGTCCGTCAGACGATTCGCGCGCTGGAATGCTTCGAGCGCGTTCTCGGTGCGCCCGCCGAAGATTCCGGGTCCGGTGGCCTTGTCTGCCGCCGTGAGATGACCGAACGCCACGAGTTGATCCTGCAAACGTTCAACTTCCGCACCCGTCGCGCCGCGCGCCAGATCGCCCGGCGTACGTTCGGTCGGATTCGTCTCTTCACCGGCGAGGCCGAGCGCGCGTCCGGTCGCTTCGTTCATCAAGCCGGTCGGGGCGAGTTGATGTTCGCGTTGAAACTGTTCGAGCGCGGCGCGCGTGCGCGCACCATAACTGCCGTCGGGCGTCCGGTCGTAAAGGCCGAGGTCGCGCAGACGCTCCTGCACTTTTGTGACGCCGCCGAAGAGGCGAAAGGCGACGGGACTGGTGGCCTCCGAGGCCGTGATCTGTCCGTCTCTGTTCCAGTCGAGCGGCGCGTTGGCGTTGTAAGCGTCGCCGGGTCCAAACACTACGTCGTCGCCGTTTGCGCGTGCGCGACCGGAGAGGACGGCGGTGTAAGTGCCTTCGAGCGTGCCGAGACGGTTGTTGAATTTACTCTGCGCAAAATATCTTTCGACGTACCTGAGTTGCTCAACCGGAGTCATCGCGGCGAAGATTTCGCGCGCCCGCGAGCGTGTGATGTTGATGCCTTCTTCGGCGAGCATTCCCTGCGCGGTGGCGGGCATAAACTGGATCAGTCCGGTGGCGTGCGTCGAGCGGTTCTCTTTGGCGGGACTGAACGTGCCGCCCGTCTCGAAACTCATAACGGCCATGATGTATTCGGGGCGCGTGCCGAGACGCCGCGCCATCGCCGCAACTTCACGTCTGAACTCCGGCGTGATGTTGCGATTACCTGCGACACCCTGAATCGTGTCGAGGTCAAAGTCGCTGGCGGGAGTTTGCGCCGGTGCGACTTCGTTGTTTGCGCCGAATGTTTGCAGGCGCATTTTCCGGCTCCCGCTCTGCAACCCGGTCTGTGCGAGAAACGTTTCCAGCCCGTCGGCTGTGCCCACAGCGAGCGTCGGGGCGGCAACGTCGGATGAAGTCTCAGTCGCGTCGTCCGCCTGCGGGGAGAACAGCGACTCGAAAAACTCGTATCTCAAAAACTCGATCCTGCTCATCGTTGGTCCTCTCAATGCTTTTCGCTCACGAGGAACTTGCCGCACGTTTCGCTCTACATTGGAGTTATCGGCAGGCGCGGGCAAAAGTTACGTCCGGCGTCGAAATTATCTCGCGCGTGTGTGCGTGGAAAGTCGGGCGCGAATCAGGCAGTGGGGTTGCGCAGGAGTGCGAGGGGGAGACGCGTGTAGCCGCCCGCGTTCTCTTCGTGTCGTTCGTGGAGCCAGGCCACGGGCAGACCCGCACTCGCGGCGAGCGCGCACAGGGCTAAGCCCGGCAGCCAGAGGTAAAGTTTCGGGTGGTGGTTCGGGTCGTACTCGATGAACTGTTCGAGGCGCAGCAGCGTCTCGTCCACCACGCGCGCGAACTCCGCCGCCGCGTCTTCGTCCGTTTGACCCGGCGACTCTTCCGTCTCTCCTGCAAACGAACTGATGAGGCGACGCGCGATTGCGCCGAGGAGCACACAGAACGCCTCGTGCTCGCTGATGCGCCAGGCGGCGTCGAGCGCGGTCGGAAACTGCCTGTGCCACCAGCCGTGATCGCTCTCGGCCAGAGCCGCTTCAAGCGACCCGGCGGCGGCGCGCGCGGGCGCAGCCTGACGTTCGACGAGCGAGCGCGCGACCTGCGCGTAGCCTTCCGCGAGATGAAAGTGGGCGCGCGAGCCGCGAAAGGCGCGCGCCTCACGCAAGGCTCTGCCGCGTGTGTCAGGGTTGGCGAGCGCGAGCGCAGTGAACGCCTCGCGTTCGCGCGCGGCAATCGAGAAATGGAAGGCGAGGATCAACTGGTCGGGACTGGGATCGAAGCCCGGACGGCGACGCGTAAAGCCTTGCGCCAAAGCGCGCGCGCTCTCGCCCCAAAGTTGGCGGACGGTTTCGGCGTTTGCGTAGAGTTGCCACTCGAAGGCGGCGGCGCGCCAGCAGGCGTTGGCGAGAGGTTGGAGCAACGCGCCGTCGTGCGCCGCGCCGCGCCGGTACTCGGCGAGCATGCGTCGCTCGTGCTGCAACGAACGCAGGTCATAGTCGCTGCTCCGCGCCGCGCTCTGTCCGTCAAACGTCATAGGAGGCGAGCCACCCGCACATCTTATCTCACCGCGCGCGAGGCACGAGGCGCGTCTCAAGTTTATCCCACGCCTGAACGCGCTGCCAGTGGCTTTCGTCGAAGGAATCGCAAGATCGCAGCAGAGATTCCCGGAGAGGCTTTAGGACGTAGCGAAACTCTGCGCGGCGGAAGGATCGGGCAGCAGGCGTGTGACCGAGAAGGAGCCGCTCACGGCTTCGCCCTCTGCGACCGAGCCTTGCACCAGCACGGCGTGAAAACGCCCATCCACGAGCGCCTCTTCGAGCATCTCGCCGAGCAGGTTCTGGTCTGCCTCGGCGGAATCTTTCAGCCGCTCGATGAGCGCGTGCATCCAGCCTTCGGTCAGAGGCGGCTGGCCGCAAACCCATTCCAACTCCGAATTGTTGATCTGCGCCTGCACGGCGGCGAAGTGCGGCGGGACGAGTGTGCGACCGTCGAAGCCGATGAGTGAATAGAGCGCGTCGAAGCCGAAGACGATGAGCGGCGAGAGGTGCGTGCCGTAGAGTTCGCCTTTGAAGCCGGAGCCGGGGAGGCCGCCGACGGTGCTGAGCCAGAGCAATTGATCGGGCTTGAGCGGCGTGCCGTCTTTGGCAAGGAGCATCTTGCCGTCGGCATCCATGAGCGGCCCCGAGAGCGCGGCGAGCAGTCGCACCATCTCGTTGCGCCCGGCGCGTCCCGGCAGAGTCGGCAGCAGATTCAACAACTCGGCCAACTCGGCCTCCGTCAAATTAGCGAGACGACCCGCGAGCGTCTCCGCCAGCGCGCCCTGCTGACCCGCGCCTTTCGCCCCGCCCGGAAATTGCTGCGACGCGCCGCGTTCCAGTGCGTCGAGTGTGTGCAGGAGTTCGATCATTTCGTTGACGACGCGCGCGCGCCCGGTCAACTGAAACTGGCTGTAAGAGTCCTGCGCCGGGAGAAACGCGCCGGAGCGCAGATCGCGCCAGAGTTCGGTCACCTGTCGGTCGCGCTGTTGAGCGCGTTGGTGGTCGTTATGGAGTTCTCCATGCGCGTTGAAAAGCAGGCGGAAGACGGCCTCTTCCGCGCGGCGCGCGGCGTCGCCGCCGGTGCGTTCGAGCCTTGCGAAATGCTTTTCGAGTTGGACTGCGCTGAAGAGTTCGTCCGCCGCCTGATGAACCGTGCGCCGCCCGTGTTCACCCACACGCTCCGAAGCGCGTTCGGATTGACGCAGGAAATGATCGATCAGCTTTTCAACTTTATGCCCACGCTCGCTCAACAGTTCTTCGAGCGGTTTTTGTCCGAGCGCAGTCTTTAAAGTGTCGAGCGCGCCGCGCACATTCACAGGCAGCGCGCCGTTCCCCGACTCGCCGCGCAGGTACTTAACCGCCGCCGGAGTTAGAGACGAATCATGGCCGCGCCCATGCACATCGCGCCCATGCACATCGCGCCCGTGTGAATCGTGCGCGTGCGTCTGGTTTCCCCGCTCGACGCGTCCGTGTTGATCTCCGTTCCGGTGGTTTCCGTGTGAACGATTGGAGCGGGAATTCGAATCGGGATGTGTGGTTGAATCGGACTTGGGTTGGTGGCCGTTGCCGCGCTTGATCTTGTCTGCGACGTGCTGCGTCTGCGCTGCCAACTCGCCGACGCGTGCGGCGACGCGGCCATTGCGTCGAGATTGCCCTTGCGACTCTCTGCCGTGCTCGTCGTGCGGATTCGTCTTGCCGGAGTTGCCGTGGACGCCATCGCCGTCGCCCTGCGCGCCGCCCGCCGGATGCTGCCCCGTGCCGTGTACACCCGGTTTGAAATTGACTCCGCCCATCAGAGACACCTCAGAACCCGCCCGTCAATTTGTGCGCGACGGTGGAAGGACGCGAAGCATGACACCATGTTAGAGAGACGACGCCCACACCGGATTTCGCTCGCCGGATAAAAACATCGGACGGCGCGTTTAAGCCTTCTGGCCGCTCAGGTGTGAGCCGAGTGCGCGCGCGACGATGGCGGTCGGGTAGTTTCCGATCTCTTTAAACTTCGCCGCCGCCAGTGTCGGGAAGTAACGCGCGGAGGCTTGCGCCAGCGGCGAATCCGCGCCCCCCGCTTTCAGGTTCTCCCACTTCGAAGCGTAGCTGCGCGCGAAACTCACTGCCTCTGCGCCGACCAGCCCACGCGTCCGCGCCGACGCCAGACCCGCGCGGTAAGCGTGACCCATCGCCAGCGCAACCGTGCCCTCGCCCCCGTTGTAAGCCGCAAGGACAAACTTCCAGAACTCCACCCCGTTCGGTTGGCCGTAACGCGCGAACGCGATCTGGCCGAGCCGTTGCGCTTTGATGTTCAAGAGCCGCGCCGCACCGGGGATAGCCTTCGCAGGATTCAGGCGTTCGTCAGCCGCGCTGCCCGCGATCCCTACGCGCAAGCCCACCTCGCGCGCCGCCTCGCGTCCGAACTGCGCTATGCCAGCGTAGCCGTACTGGTTGATGACCGTCGGGTTGAAATTCGACTCCTGCGCCAGCAAGCCCTTCAAGATCGCGGGCGACAGACCCGGACACCATTCGACGGCGCGTGCGATCACGTCGTCGTAAGCGCGCGTCGAACCGTTCGCGAGCCGCCCTTCGTTGATTGGCGAATGGGTGGCGCGCTCAAAGGCCGTCTCCATCCCGCGTGCGCCGCGCACATCGCCGCCGATAACGTTAGCTCCCAGAAAATCGCCGACCTCGTTGATCGCAGGGTGAACCAGAAGCGCGCTGATCGCGTTCCACTCGTCGAGCAAGGGCTGCTGATCTTTCGTCAGCGGTTGACCGATCATGTCCGGGTGGCGCGCGTAGAAGATCAAGTCGGTCAACTGCCAGGGGTCTGTCACGCCCGACTGAATGGCCTGCACCAGCGTCTTCAATTCTTCGAGCGTGCGCTGCCGCGTCCACGCTTCATCAGACAGATAACTCGACGCACCGTTTCCGCCGTCGCGCTCGCCCGCCGCGTGGTTATGTTTCGGCGTGACGGCCTGAGCGTCAGCCGCCAACCCCCGTTCAAAGCCCTGTTCAAAGTTCGTGCGCCGGTTGCGAACAAAGGGCGTCTCGCGGCGGACGAGTTTATCGCCTCCATCGTCGCTCGCCGGGCGACCGCTCCTGTTGATTCCGTCAATGCCCGCCATCGCTTCCGCTCCCCGCGCGCGCCTGAACTTCGTCGCCGCGCGGACTAAATCAGACGTTCGTATTGAGGATGGTTTTGACGCCGCCCGTGACTTGATCCACCACCTTACTCATCACTTCGACGTGCTGCGAAACCTGATAGAGCCGCGCCTGCAAGCCGAGCAACTCGCCCTGCGACAGTTCCTTGTCGGACTTCATGATCGATTCAATCTGGTGCCACTCGCCCTCGACCTTGGCAAACTGGCCGCGCAGGTCTGTGCCCTTCGGCGTGTTGCCCGCGCTTCCGATGGCTTCACGCAACAGGCTGAGCCGCGTGCGCGAGTCAATGAATTCGGGGAGCAACGCCTTGACGTTGGAAGTATCGGCGGGCAGACGTTCGATGCGCTGTTGCAGATCGACGCGCATGCGTTCGAGGTCGGCGCCTGAAACCTGCGTGGGCTGCCCTGCCGGATTATGCAGATCGCCGCCCTGCCCGCCTCCCTCTTGCAGAACGCTCTCGAAGCTACGCGCGCCCTCTTTCTGCTGCGCGGGTTGTTGCGCCGCGCCGCCGACCTGCTGCGAAATCGCCTGACTCATAATGCCGAAAACTGGATCGCTCATCGTTCTCTCTCCTTCGGAACTGTTCGCGCGGCGGCGGTCGCTTAATGAAGGATCGCCGCGCGCGTGCAATTCGACCTGATATTCCCTCTCAATCAGGTTATCGGCGATTTGCGAAATATGTTTCCGCTGCGGAGGAGATTTTTTGAGATTTTTTTCGGGTTACGCGCCCGCAGTGCCGCCCGCGAGTGTGCGGAGCCTGAACAGTAGCGCGCGGGCGCGTGCGAGGCGGAGCGTCTCGTCTTCGGATGGGAAGGTTTCGCCGAGCCGCAGGGCGGCCTCCAAGTCTCTGGTGGCCGCTGCGTACTCGCCGAGTTGGAGGCAGGCTTCGCCGCGATTGACGAGAGCGGAGATGTTTTGCGGGTCGGAGGCGAGCGCGGCGTCCAAATGGCCTATGGCGAGTTGCGGCTCGCCGAGGCGCAGGCGCAGCGCACCGAGCGCGGCCTGAAAATAGGCGGTCGCAGGGGCTAAGGCCGACAGTCCCTCGAAGATGGTCAGAGCTTCCTGCTCGCGCCCCTGTTCGGCCAGCGCGTAGCCGAGGTCTGCGACCAGACGCATCTCTTCGGTCGTCCACTCGCTCGCCGCCGCGAGTGAAGCGCGCCCTTGCAGCCAATCGTTGAGTAAGCGTTCCGACATCGTTTCGCGCGTCCCGTTTTTTGCTGAGACGCAAAAATAACACGACGCGCACGCCCCGCAGCACAATAAATCGCGCGCCGCGCAGGTCGCACCGAAAAATTTCAAAATTTCTCGTGCCGCCGAGGAAACAATTTTCCGAAACGGCTGATAATTATGGCGAAAGGTCAAAAGCGACGGGCGGCTCTGGAAAGCCCGACGACGGGAGGGGCAAACGATGTTCGGATTGGGCAAATTGGTCGGCGGAGCGTTAAACGCCATCGGACTCGGCAAGATCGCGCCGTTCATCTCGATGGGCATCAGCTTCTTCACGGGCGACTTCGCCAGTCTGGCGACGGACGTGATGGGTCTGATGTCCAACATCAAAGGGTTGGACTTCCTGAACAAAGTGGCGCAGTTCGCCCCGCTCGGCGGCTTCGACCAGATGGCAGGCGGTTGCTTCGGCGACCTCGGCCTGAAACAACTCCTGAAGGCCGACGGCCTGCGCGACATCGCCGACAGGTTCTTCAAGATCGCCGACAAGCTCGAAGACTTCGAAGCCTCCTCGCAGAAGGTGAACGACCTCTTCGACCTGCTGCTCGATACCGCGAAGAACCGTGAGTCGCTGGAGAACGTGCGCAGCAGCGTCACGTACAGCAGTTACATCTCCGCCGTCTGAGGTGGAACGCGAGATGCTTGAGCGGAGTGAATTTTTGATGACACGCCAGCAATCGAATGGTAAACAGACACCCGGCGGCGACGCCGCACTCCCGACGCTGCGCGAGCGTCTCGGCATCAGCGAGGAACAGTTTCGGGAGATGGGACAGGTCGGGGCGATGTATTACAAGCAGGGCAATCTGGAGAAGGCGCGCACGATTTTTGAAGGCTTGGTCGAAGTTGACCCGCAGAGCGTGGACGCACACTCCGCACTCGGCGCGCTCTACACGCGCACGCAGCGCGACGCGGAAGCGTTGCATCACCTGAATCGCGCGCTCGAACTCGACGACCGGCAGATCGCCGCGCACGTCAATCGCGCCGAAATTTACCTGCGCCGCCAACAGGTTGAAGAGGCGGTCGCCGACTTGAAGAAGGCGATTGAACTTGATCCGCATGAACAGGACGCGGGAGCCAACCGCGCACGGGCGATGGTCTTAGGCATCCACGAGGCTCTGGAAGCCAAAGGTGTGATGTAGGGCACGAAACAAGCGATTACTAAAAACGGAACAGAGGAGAACAGATCATGAGTAACTCGATTCAAGGCTTCAACATTCCCGCAAAACCGAATCCGCAGGACTTCGACTTCACAGACCCGCAGCAGGCCGCCGCGTATCAGGAGAAATCGCAAAACTATCACTTCGCGGTTGACATGATGATGAACGCCATCAAGCAGGAAGGCGAGGCGAAGTCGAACCTGCTCAAGACGATCAACGACGGGCTGGACGCGCATATCAGAAATCTTGGCTAATCGCGCGCCCGTCCCCTTGCGGTTGGCATAATTTATACGGAAACGGTGCACGCCCCACGGGCGGCGCATCGTTTCCGTATGTTAGTTTGCTGCTCCGGCAAACGCCCGTCGTGCAACTCCCGGCGGCGCGTCGCTCATCATTAAGTCGGGCGCTGGTTAACTTTCCCCTTCCGGTTTATCATCAACCTCTACGAACGCGAGTTCACTTCCCCCGCGAGTTGACTACAGGCATCCGAGGTAACGACATGACGAAACTTATGCGAGCCATCACGATCAGTTGCGCGCTCGTCGTGCTGCTGGCGGGCAGTGCGTTGGCGCAATACGGCGGCAGGTATCGCGGCGGCGGCGGCACGACTTACCGCAGGCCGTCCACCGCCACGTCGAGCCTTATTCTGCGCCGCAGCATCCAGCGCGCGCAGGTGCGACGCCAGAAAGCACGCGCGCTCAAACGTCGCCAGGCCAACGCGGCGAACCGGCGTCACACGCAGCACTAGAGGCCGCGACCGGAGGAGGTGGCGAGATGAGATTCTACGAGCAACGCCTCGCGCGACGCGCGCTGTTACCTTTTCTCCTGCTCTGTCTGGCCGCCTCCGTCGCGTCTGCACAGACCTACAGCCGGGGCACTTACAGCGGCGCGAATTCCACACGCTGGAACAACCCGATGTCCGCGAGCCTCAATCGCATGCTCAACCGGAACATTCTGAACCAGAGCATTCGACGGCGACATTCAATGGGCAGCGCACGCGCCACGAGCGGCAATAACGCTCCCCGCACGACCAACACCCGCACAACTCCAAACGGCACGGTCAAGCCCGTCAACAGCACGCCCGCGAACAATAGCGCGACTGCGTTTCGTCCCGTCGCCAGTTCGCTCTACCCGCAACAGTTGGCGCGTGAAGCGGCAACGGACGAGGCCGAGCGCAAGGAGATGGAAGCCGTCTTTGCGATGTGCCTGCGGAATTACGAAGCGAACATGCGTCGTCAGGGTCAGCCGTTGAAAGACGTTGCGCGCGCCGTCAGTTACTTCATCGGCGTCAATTACAACGTGCTGCACGGCGGCGGCACGGTGACGCCCGCGCAAGGCGTCGCCCTCCGCGCAGGTATCCAGGCCGCGCTCGGCGAAGATGAAAGTTTCCGGCGGCTCTCGGATCGAGAGAAGCAGCAGATTTACGAGACGATGGCCGTGCTCGCCGAGTTCGTCGCGCTCAACATCAGCGTGGCCGACGAGCGTGGCAACAAACAACTGGCCGAAGCGACGCGCAGCATGGCAGCCGACAATCTCGAAAAACTGCTCGGCGCATCAGCCGCGAGCATCCGCATCACGGATCGCGGGATAGAGTTTTAGCGCGAGTCACAACGTAACGACGGTACAACGGAATGATGGAAGGGCGGCCAACGCGAACTGGCCGCCCTTTTCATTTGTGCCGTTCGCGCCGTTTCAAACGCTCGCGAGTTGACGACGCGCCCTATCCGCCGCCGATAGTCTTGAGCACGGCCTCGAACGCCCTGTAGGCTTCCTTGAAATAGTAGATATATCGTTCGCGGTAGAGCGGGAGCGCGGCGAGGACGACGACGAGGCCGACGGCCATCTTCACCGGCAAACTCAGGAAGAAGACGTTGATCTGCGGCGCGACGCGATTGACGAGGCCGAAGAAGAGGTCTGTCAGTAAGAGCGCGATCATGGCAGGGGCGGCGAGTTGAATGCCGACGGCGAGCACGCCGCCGGTCAGTTTCGTAATGAAGGCGGCGGCGGGCGACCAGCCCGCTTGCAGGTGCGGGAAACTCATCGCCGGGATGATCTCGAAGCTGCGCAGGAGCGATGTGATGAAGGCGTGGTGCGCGCCGATCATGAAGAAGAGGACGATGGCGAGTTGCAGTTTGAACTGGCCGAGTTCTGAAACGCGCGTCTGTAGTTGCGGCGCGAACATCTCGGCGAGCGTCGAGCCGCGCTGGAAGTCTATGACGCGCCCCGCCACCTGAATCGCCTCGAAGACGAGCGAGGCCACGAAGCCCAGCGTGAAGCCGACAAACGCCTCCTTCACGAGCAGCCCTATGAAGCCGACGGGGCCGAAGCCGAGCGGCGCACCGTCCTTCGGCAGTCCCGCTTCGAGCGACGGATAGAGGATGATGACGAAGGCCGTCGCCGTCGCTACCTTGACGCGCGCGGGCACAGCCGCGCCGCCGAAGAACGGCACGACCGTGAGGAACGACAGCATCCGCGCGAACGCCAGCCCGATCAGTACCAGAAAAGACTGCGGACTCTGCCCGACCTCGAACGTGCGCAGGATCGTCTCTAAGAGTTTGAGAAACTCGTCCATAAAGAAACGATGAAGTAGGAAGGATGAACGATGAACGGGAGACAGAATTCAGAAGTCAGAATACGGGAGTCAGAATAAAACGCGCGCCGCTCTTCCTTCTGACTCCTGTATTCTGACTTCTGAATTCTCCTTCATCGTTACTTGCTACATGCCCTTGCCCACGTAGGGCATCATGGCGAAAACTTTGTGGCCGAAGATGAGCAGGCGGTCGAGCATCCAGTTCGCGCTGATCATCAGGACGAGCAGCGTGGCGATGATCTTCGGCACGAAAGTCAGGGTCTGTTCCTGCACCTGCGTCAATGCCTGTAGCAGGCTGATGACGAGGCCGACGACGAGGCTCGCGATGAGCGGCGGCAGAGAGAGCAACAGGATCAGCCACAGTGCTTCTGCGGCAAGCGAGACGTAAGTTCCCATCGAAGTTCACCTCCGGCAGACGTGCGTTCAGGTATAGCTGAGCACGAGGTTCTGAATCAGCAGCACCCAGCCGTCAATTAAGACGAACAGCAGCAGCTTGAACGGCAGCGAGATCATGACGGGCGAGAGCATGAACATGCCCATCGCTTGCAGGATATTCGCCACCACCATATCGATGATGAGAAACGGGATGAACAGCAGGAAGCCGATCTGGAACGCCTCGCTCAACTGGCTGGTGACAAACGCCGGGATGACCGTGCGGAAGTCGCTGACGTTGATCTCGTTCGGGTCGTTGCCGTTCTTGACGGCCATCCGTCGCGCCAGATCGAAGAACATTTTGCGGTCGCGTTCGTGCGCGTGACGTTCGAGGAAGGCGCGCAGCGGCTCGCGCCCGCGTTGCGCCGCCTCGAAGAGCGTGCGCACGGAGACTTCCGAGAAGATCGCCTGTGAGTCGCCGATGTTCCCCGCCGCCGCGTACATCTTCTCGACCACGGGCGACATGATGAAGATCGTCAGGATCAGAGAGATGCCCGTGATAACTTGATTGGGCGGCACCTGCTGCGTGCCGAGCGCGTTGCGCAGGATGGAGAGCACCACCGAAATTTTCACGAACGACGTGAGCATGATCAGCGCGAACGGCGCGAGCGCGAGCGCACCGAGCACGATGACGAGCACCACCGGATTCGCCGTCCCGCCGTCTCTGGCAGGCACCTGCGCCTGCGCGTGCGCGTCCACGGTTGTAAACGCGGCGAGCGCACACATTGCGACGAAGCCAATCAAAGTGATTCCGGCCAGTTTCTTCCAGACGGCAGGCTTGGTGTTCATGGCTCACTTCCTCTTGCCGAGCAGACGTGAGAAGCGTTCGGCCACCGCGTCGCGCGCCGTCGCGGTGGACTGTTTGAAGTTCGGGCGCAGGCGTTCGACTTCGTGCGCGGCCTCTTCCGCACTCGTCGCGTCCAACTCACTGATCAACTGCACGCCCGCCTCCGACGAAGCGATGAGCAGCCAACGCCCCGCCACCTCTATGACGTAGAGACTCTTGCGCGTGTCCAGCCCCGTGCGGTCTACGATTCGCACCATGCTGCCCGACGCGCCACCCACCTGTTGCAAGCGCGGCAGCACCCAGCGAAAGAGCACGTAGGCCAGTCCGCAGACGAGCGCGAGCGCGACAATCGTCTGCGCGAGCATGGCGAAGAAACTCGCGCCGCTGTCGTTGTACTGCGCCGGGTCGAACGGCGTCGGGGCTTGCAGCGCGGCAAGCACAGACGCGCAAACGCCGTGCAGCAGGCCGGGCGCGTCCATCAACGCAACACCTGCGTGACGCGCACGCCGAGGCGGCCTTCTATTTCGACCAACTCGCCGCGCGCGACGCGACGGCCATCGGCCACCAGATCAACCGGGTCGGTTGCCTGACAGCCGAGCGGCAACAACTGGCCGACGCGCAGGCGCGCCAACTCGTCGAGGCTCAAACGTCGTTCGGCCAATTCGACGCGCACCGTCAGCAAAATCTCTTCGAGCGCAATCGCGCTCTCGTTCGAGTCTTCGTCGCTGGTCTGCTCTTGTTCCATGTCCCATCGCTCCGTGCCGTGAAGTTCCCCGCCCCGCTTGATCTGCTCGATTAACAGTTGCGCCGCATCATCGTCAGGCATCGTCAACGTGCCGGTCAATATCGCGCCCGCGCCGTCGCCGAGACACATCTCCAAACGACCCGACAGACGCCCCGCTTCGAACCGCCCCAGAGGTCGCGCGACGACGACGACATCGCCGGACTCCAAATCGGCCAGATCAATCGCCCTCACGTCCGTCTCGCCCAACACAGGCCGGAGTCGAACGTCGGGCGCGACGCGTTTGAACAGTTCCCTGCGCGCGTCGCGTTCGCGCCCGGCGAAGAGCGGTGAATGGCGCAAGCCTTCGAGCGCAGCGAGCGCGTCGCGCGTGAAGTAGAAGCTCACCAGCCCGCTCAGCGCGCCGACCCGCAAAGCGAACGTCGCCACGATGGCGCGCGCGCCCGTCTGTTCCTTCGTCGCGTTGCCCGGCGCGCGCGTGTTGGACTGCACGCCGGGTCCTCCCTTGAGCGACGCGGGCGGCTCCGTCGAAACGCCTTCGAGACGCCAGAGCGGCGCGTCCACCTGCCGATGCAATTCACGGATCAGGCAGAGCCAGAGAAACTCAAACGCGGCCAGTTCCGTACGCGAAAGCAGGCGCAAGGTTTCGGGCGCGTGCCCTTCGCCGCCCAACATGCGGTCTACCAGCGCAGAGGCAAAGTCGGTCTGCAAGGAGGCGAAGAGGCTGGCGTTTGCGGGCGCGAGTGCGAGCGTCGTCCACGCGTCCACAGTCCCGCCTGTTGACGTAGAGTTGGAGGAGAACTCCCGCTCTCGCACGTCTGCCTGCGAGACGACGATCTCATCCTCCGGCTCGCGCAGGTATTGCGACAGGACGCGCACGAGCGTCGCCCGCACTCCGGCGGAAAGGGTCGGCAGAGACGCGCCGAGCGCACTCGATAGACGCAACTCTGCGCGCGAGACGCGTGGCAGGCGAATCGACCACGCCGCGCGCGCATCCGTGTCGGCAAACAGGTCGGCCATGGCGTCCGGCGCGGCGACGTGCGCGGGTGCGCCCGCGCTATGCCTCCCGCGCGCGAACAGATCGACGGCAAAAGGATCGCCGACCTCCGTGCCTTCACGCACGGTCGGTGCCTCGGTTCCGGCCTTGTCCGTCGCATCAGCTTTCATGGCAGAACGTCTGAACAGTGCAGGGCGTGTAAAAGAGAGATCGCTGGTACTATTTTATTCGCCGTCCGTCTACGAATTTTCAAGCGCGATAACTAGAAGTGCTTTCGTCTGCGGCGCGCTCGTCCTGCGACGCATCTTCCGCTGCCGCAGACGCGTGCGCGCCATCTCTGCCGGAGAGGACGCGCGGCGGGTTGTCAGGCGCGTGACGCCCGCCGTCGCCGCTCGTCGTCTGATCTCCGTTCGCGCCGACGGTCGTGCGCAGCGACGCGAGTTCGACGCCGCGCCCGCGCAGGAGATCGGAGAGGTCGCCCGCGCGCGCGTCGAGTTGGGCGCGCAATTTTTCGCTCGCGGTGATGAACTCCGCATTGACACGCCCCTGCCCGTCAGTCGTCAGGCGCACGCGCAAGCCTTCGAGCACAGAGCGGTGGAGTTCGAGCGTCACTTCCTGTCGCCCGCCGGAGATCAACTGTGTGCGGACGGCGGCGACGATGCGTTCGAGATCGGCGATGTGCAGGATGGCGCGCGCGGGCGCGGCCTCGGAGATGTGTCCGGCATCGCGCACCTGCCCGCGCTGCTCGAAGCCGCCCCCACCGGTGCCGCCGTCGTGCCGGTCTTCGCGCCGCTTCGACTCGCGCTCGCGTTCGGCGTGCGCGGAGCTTTTTGTCTCCTGCCGCTCGCCTTCACTGCTTTCGTTGTCGTCGCGCTCGGCAGTGCGCGTTACATCTTCGAGCACGCTGGCGAAGTCGCGTGTGGTGTGGACGGAGGCGAGCGCGCCATCGTCCTCATGCGGCACGGTGTTCGTCTGCGAGGAGACGCGTCGAGACGTGATGTTGTTCGTCGTGGGGGGCGGCTCCGGCGTGTTTTTTGGTGGCGTGACTTTCATTGACTCGCTCCTTTCAAGACTACAGCCGTTGCGGCATCCTGCACTGACCCGCGCCCTTACTTCATCTTGCGCAACTGCTCTGCGGCCTGGTTCGCCATTTCGCGTGCGCGTTTGCGGTTGATGGTGACGCCGGTTTGATCTAACGCGAGGGCGCGCTCCAGTGCCTCCATAGTCGCCGCGAACTCGCGCAGTTCAAACATCTTCTCGCCGTAGCGGTAGGCGGCAAGTGCGGACTTCGGATCGAGTTCCGTCGCCTTCTGATAAGCCTGCGACGCGCTGAGCGGCTGCTTCATCCCGTCGTAACAGTCGCCGATGTAGATGTAAATATCGGCTGACGGTTGCGTCTTGGAGATTTCCAGCAACTCCCTGAGCGCGGCAGACCATTGCTTGCGCTTCATCAACAGGCGCGTCGAATCGAGGCTGGATGAAGTGGGCATGGGTCCGAGCCTTTTCGCGCGCGCGTAATAAGAGTTCGCCTCCTTGTTCTTGCCCTGCTTGGTGAAGGCGTCGCCGAGTCCTTTGTAAACGAGCGCGAGTTCCTGATTCAACTCGGCGGCGCGCTGGTAGGCTCTGACGGCCTGCGCGGGTTGATTGGTGGCGAGATAGGCGTTGCCGAGACTGTAGTGGGCGGCGACCAACTCCGGCTCCGCCAGCACTGCCTTGTTGAAGGCGACGAGCGCGCCCGGATAGTCGCCGCGCAGGTATGCGAGTTGCCCCTGCGCGAAGAGAGCGCGCGCCCTGAGTTGCTTGTTCGCGGGGTCTTTCTCCGACGCGGAAGTGTTGTAGGTTTCGACGATTTGCCAGTCGCTCGCGGAGACGTTGGCGGTCTGCTGCGCGTCGAGGTGACGCTTGATGATCTCCTCGACAGCGTTGGCGGCGGATTCGGCCTCTTTCGCTGCGGTGTCATCGGCGGGCGCGGGCGTCGCGTCGGTCTTCGCCTCTTCGGGACTGGCCTTCGGAGTGGGCAGTGCGACGTTGAAGCTGAAATTGGTGTTGCCGGGGCGCACGTCAATCTGTTGCCGCTCGGTGCGCTGGCCGATGTGTGAGACGGTGACGCTGTGCGAACCGCGCGGAAGTTTGTAGGAGAGTTTGCCGTCGGCGTCGGTCTTGCCGAGCTTCTGCGGCGTGCCGCCGGGTGAGTTGAGAAAGATGTCCGAGTCCGGCATGTCGGTTGTGAAGACGACTTCGAGCAGGGCGGCGGCGGGCGCGGGACGCTGGCGGCGACGGTTGCCCTTGCGTGTCGCGTCCGTCTGCTTGTTGGCGTTCTCCTTGCTCGCGCCGCCGTTCTTTTTCTCCGTGCTCGCGGCGTCGTCGGCGATGCTCGGTTTCTTTTGCGACACGGCCACGTGTTGAGAACCGAGCAAGACTAACAGCAACCCTGCGCATATCGCTGCGCGCATTATGAGAGACGTGCTGGTCGAACCTTCGATAGAATTTTTCCGGTACATGTTTGTCATCTATTCAAATGCTCCGTCAACTTAACATTCAACTCACTAAGCCTGTCCCGCGTCAGTTCACCCGCCGCGCTTTCGACGCCGCATCGTCAGCCATCTTGCGCGTGCGTGCGCGGTTGATGGTCGTTCCCGCCTGATCGAGCGCGAGCGCGCGCTCCAACGCCTCCGCCGCTCCCGCGTACTCGCGCGACCCGTACATCATCTCGCCGTAGCGTGCGTGCGCCTGCGCCGAACCGGAATCGAGTTCGATAGCGCGGCGATAGGCGGGTGCGGCGCTGAGCGGCTGTTTCAGCTGCATGTAACAGTCGCCGAGCGCGATGAAGACTTCCGCAGAGGGCTGCACCTTCGACAAGTCGGAAAGTTCACGAATGGCCTCCGCCCAACGCCCGCGCCGCATCAGGTTGCGCCCCGTGCTCAGACTCGCGCTGGCGGAAAAGTAGCCGAGCGTTTTTGCGCGCTCGTAATAGGTGAGCGCGTCCTTGCTCTTGCCCTGCCGCGTGAGCACGTCGCCGACGCCCCGGTGAGCCATCGCCAGTTGGCCGTCCAACTCAATCGCACGCTGGTAAGCACGCAGGGCTTCGGGCAATTGGTTGGTGGCGAAGTAGGCATTGCCCAAGCCGTAGTAAGCGAGCGCGGAGGTGGGCAGCGCGAGCGCGGAGTTGTTAAAGGCGACGAGCGCGCCCGCGTAGTCGCGCCGCAGGTAAGCCAACTGCCCCTGCGCGAAGAGCGACTGCGCGCGGACTTGCGCATCGCCCGGATTCGCTGCGAAGGCGAGGGCGGTCTGTTGCTGCGCCGCCTCCCATTCAGCGACCGTCACGCGGTCGGTCTGTTTCGGGTCGGAGAAACGCTTGAGCACTTCGGCGGCGGTCGGGAGCGTGCCGGGCAGCGGTTGCCCGGACAGGTTGAGGATGAAGTTTGCGCTGCCCGGCTGCACGCTGATCTGTTGTCGTTGCGCGTTGTAACCGGCGCGGCTGGCCGTGACGTTGTAGACGCCGCGCGGCATGCGTGTGCGAAGTTTGCCGTCCGCTCCCGTCTTGCCGAGGCTCTGAAGTTTGCCGCCCGGCGCATGCACGAAGATGTCCGACTCGGCCACGCCCGTCCAGAAGGTCACATCGAGCAGCGCGGACGGGCGCGGCACGGCGGGCGAAGGGTTGCGTCGCGGCGTCGGACGCGTTGAGGCGGCGCGCTTGCCGCCGTTCGTGGCGTCGGCCTTCGGCTTCTTGCCGGAGTTTTTCACGTCGCCCGCGATGCTCGGCCTGTCTTGTGGCGCGGCCAGCGCGTTCGTCAAGCACAGAAGAGACGTTAGCAACGCCGCGCACCAAGCGACGCGTAGCGCACTTACTAGAATTTTGAACTGCTGCACACCC
>DASWNS010000480.1:0-6400 GCA_036399115.1 Pyrinomonadaceae bacterium
TCTTCGTCGCACTCTTCCTCTCGCCCTTCATTTCGCGCGCCGCAGATTTCCGGCGCGAAGTCGTCTATCAGATCATCACGGATCGCTTCTTCGACGGCAACTCCGCCAACAACAACCCGGCACAGAGCGCGGGACTCTACGACGCAACGAAAGCGAACTGGCGCGCCTACTGGGGCGGCGACCTGCAAGGCATCCAGCAGAAGATGTCCTATCTGGCGGGGATGGGCGTCACCGCCATCTGGATTTCGCCGCCCGTCGACAACTTGAACGCCAACATCCCGGACGGCAACGGCAACCCGACCGCCTCATATCACGGCTATCAGGGGCGCGACTTCAAACGCATCGAGGAGCATTCCGGCAGCGCGTCGAACGCCTGGACGGACTTCGATAATCTCGTCTCTGCCGCACACGCCAACGGCATCAAGGTCATCGTGGATTTCGCGCCCAACCATTCGACGCAGGACAACGCGGGCGAGTTCGGCGCGCTCTACGACAACGGCACCTTCCTCGGCAACTACACCAACGACACCAACGGCCTCTTTCATCACAACGGCAACATCTCCAACTGGGACGACCGCTATCAGGTGCAGTACTACACGCTCTTCAACCTCGCCGACCTCAATCAGGAGCACGCGACCGTCGATGCTTACATGAAAGCCACCGCTCAGTTGTTCCAGCAGCACGGCGTCGACGGCTTCCGCATCGACGCGATCAAGCACATCACCTGGGGCTGGCAGTACAGCCTCGCTAACGCCATCTACACGAACGGCGACAGCTTCCTCTTCGGCGAGTGGTACCAGACCAGCACTAGTGATCCGCTCTACCGCGACTCCTACAAGTACACCAACAAGAGCGGCATCTCCATGCTCGACTTCCCGCTCAACACGGCGATCCGCAACGTCTTCGGCTCAAACGCCAACTTCTCCGAAATAGACGCCGTGCTCACGGCTGAAGCCGCGAATTTTACGTGGGACGAAGACCTCGTCACGTTCGTAGACAACCACGACATGACGCGCTTCCTCTCGCTCCTGAACAACAACAACCGCCTCCACCAATCGCTCGCCTTCATCCTCACGCAGCGCGGCATCCCCTGTATCTACTACGGCACGGAGCAATACCTGCACAACGACACCTCCGGCGGCGGCGACCCCTACAACCGCCCGATGATGAACGCTTTCAACACCTCGACCACCGCCTACACGCTCATCAACCGTCTCTCCACCCTGCGCCGCAACAACCCGGCCATCGGCTATGGCACGACGCAGCAGCGTTGGATGAACAACGATGTCTATATCTACGAGCGCAAGTTCTACGGCAACACCGTCCTCGTCGCCATCAACAAAAACGAGACGAGTTCATACCAGATCACCGGACTCAACACCTCGCTCCCCGTCGGCACCTATTCCGATCACCTGACGGGCTTGCTCGGCGGCTCCAACATCAGCGTCGCCGCAGGGACGGGCGGCAATAATCCCGTCGCCAATTTCACGCTTCCGGCGCACACGGTCGCCGTCTGGAGTTTCACCGCCGCGCCCGCCGCGCCGCAGATCGGAGTGATTGGTCCCACGGTCGCGCAGCCCGGCGTGAAAGTCACCATCGGCGGCAGAAACTTCGGCACGACCACGGGCACAGTCAAGTTCGGCACGACTACTGCGACCGTCAACTCCTGGACTTCGACGAAGATCGTCGCCACCGTCCCCGTCGTCACAAACGGCAACTACAACGTGACCGTCACCAACTCGTCGGCGCAAGTCTCGAACGGCATCCAGTTCACCGCGCTCGCGGCGAAATTGATCCCCGTCACGTTCACGGTCTTCAACGCCTCGCCGACGCAGACGGGCGATTACATCTTCCTGACGGGCAACACGATTGAACTGAGCAACTGGGCGACGACGTGGGACGCCGCCGTGGGGCCGATGCTCACGCCGAATTATCCGAACTGGTTCCTGAACGTGAGCGTGCCCGCCGGAAAGACCATCCAGTTCAAGTTCATCAAGATCGCCGCCAACGGCGCGGTCACTTGGGAAGCGGGCGCGAATCATAGTTACACCGTGCCGTCGAGCGGCGTCGGGTTCGTCAACGTCAACTGGCAGTATTAGTGGTAAGGGAGAAGGGAAGGGGGCGAGGGGAGAGGGCAAGGGCCAGACAATGATCTACGCCGACCGCTCTATCTTTTAAACCCTCTCCCTGTATCCCTTCGCCTTTCCTTCTTTCGAGGTCGGCGCGATGAAGAAGTTTTTCATTCTCGCGGGGTTGCTGGTGACGCCGGTTCTTCACATGCAGGGCGCGACGGGCGCGAGGCAACAGGCGCAAACGTCTCCGGCAGTTGACGTGAACGTTAAGGCGAAGCCCGGCGCGCGGCCAAAGATTGACCCGGCGGCCTGGAAAAAGTATGCCGGGAGATATGAACTCGGGGCGGGCGTCATTCCCATCTCCACGCTCGACGTGACGTTTGAGAACAACGAACTCTGGGTCAAGCCGTCGCTCGTCAAAAAACGCAGGCTCGTCGCGCGCTCGAAAAGGGTCTTCCTCGACGAGATCGAAGGCACGCGTTACACGTTCGATTTTGACGAAGAGGGGCGGGTGGTAAGTCTCACCTTTCGCTTCGAGGGCAGCGCCTACACGGCGCGGAAGGTTGCGCTGCCGCCGCCGAGTGTGAAAGGAAATACGACCTTCAAGTTGCAGGGCTACGCTGATGCACAGGTCGTCGTGCTGGCGGGTTCGTTCAACAATTGGAACGAATCGCAGTTGCTCTTTGCGCGCGAAGGCGACGCATGGGTTTGTCGCGTCGATCTCGCGCCCGACCGTTACACTTACAAATTCATCGTCGACGGCAACTGGATGCTCGACCCGGCCAACGCCGAGACGGAAGAAGACGAGTACGGCAATCTCAACTCGGTGCTCGTGATCAAACAGAAGTAGAACCCGACCCCGAAAATTTTCACCGCTCCGAGCAGTTGCGTGTAGAGGTTGCCGTAAGTGATGCGCGCGGTGCCCGCATCCAACGTCTCGTTGACTGTTCGCGGCAGCGGCAGGTGCGACACCTGACGCCTAAACCTGTCGAGCTAGCTTATCAACTCTCGCGGATCAAGGCGTCCGGGCGTCGTCGCGTCGTTAACGCTAATTTTCCGTGAGGTCGTCTATTTGTAGGCCGATGGAATTGCTGCCCGCAGACTTGATAGCCTCGATCACTTTAACCACCTCAACGTAGCGCGCAGTGCGAGGAGCTTTAACAAACACGGCTTTCGCAATCTTGTCCGAACCGTGTTCATAGACGCGATTACGTTCGCGCTCCGCAAAAATCTTCTTCAGACGTTTGCGTCACTGTCTGGTATTGCTGGCTGTGCCCATAGATTCCAGATTGAGGGTTAGTCTGTATTCCATGTCAATATTTACCACGAGCGTCAGCGTGTCCGGCTCGCCCTCTATTTGATCCGGCGGCAGAGGACTGGCCGGTACTAATTCCGCGAACCGCTTCGGTTTCGCCTCGACGAGTTGCGGCAGCTTTGTCCCGGCACACCCGGACGTGATCACCTGCGAAAGGATGAGTGAGATTGTCAGTTTGCGTGAGGTGTTCATGGGTTTTCCTTGAAGACAGTTGAGGCCGTCAGACCTGAAAGAATTTCGGAGCGGAATCGCCCGCTCGCTGCATTTCTAAACTCAATGCAGCGAGCGGGCGATTCCGCTCCGTTAGCCTGTGAGCGCGGCAAGCTTTCCGCTCTATTTTGTCCCGCGACCGTAGAGGTTATCGTCCGTGTCCATCGGCACGCCTGCGATCCCGCGATCGCCGTGAGTTGGCGCGAGCCTGTTCCTGCCACGCCTTGCCGACAGGCTTCCTGCCACTGCTGGCCGTCTCCGTAGCCCTTCCGCCATCGCGGTTGCGCACTCCATTTCTATTGTTGGGAAACGCCTTGGCGACCTCTTCCGAGGCGGCCTTGCGCGCTGCCTCCACGATCTCTTCACTGTTGACTTTCTGATACTCCTCTCTATCCTTTGCAATCGCCTTATTGATCGCTGCCGAGGTGGCTTTTTGATATTCCTCCTCTCGCCTGGCTCTCTCCTTATTCATCGCGTCAAGAGTGGCCTTGTGCTCGGCCTCCCTCTTTTCGATAACCTCCAGCTTAAACTTTTCCAGTTCGACCTTAATCTCGTCAGACTGTCTGGCGACCTCCGACCGCAGTGCCTGCATGCTGTGCCACATCATGACGACGGCTGCCGCTGCCAGAACAAACACCAGCACGGTCGCAACGTACAACGCGGTCTGCGCCCGCCGACTCATGCCGTGCTCCGGGATGAGTTCAACCTGTCTCGGGGTGGCCTTGGTGTCGAATATATGTCTGTCAGACTCCGACGGGTGGGTGGCCGTTTCGCTCGCCACTCCCTGATCGGCAACTGGCGCGTAATTCTCTTGCGCGCCGTTAATGGAATTGCCGCACTTTCGGCAAAAGAGCGCGTCATCCTCGTGTGTCGAGTCGCAGGCAGTGCATCGCTTGATAGACTTCCCGCACCTTCGACAGAAGAGCGCGTCCGGTTTGTTTTCAACGTCGCAGTTTGAACATCTCATGGGGGCTACATCCTTCCGGTTGAGGTCTTTTACAGGGATAGGCCATTCAGTAGACGGCGCGGCGCGAGGTGCCGTCCGGGGAGAGGTTTAATGGCGAACTGAACTTACGCCGGGCTCTGATCACAGCCTTTTGTGGCCTGAGTATAGGGAGATAGTTCGAGGCCGTCAATCTTTATGTTTGCCGGGGAATGGCTAAATCGGCGCAGGCTGCAAGTGAAACGCGATTCTTCGCGCGTCCTGCGGCTGGCAGCAGATATGCCTGCGGTCGAAACTGGAAATCTTAAACACACGCGGGGATTTAGTCGCCCCGCGAATTTCGATGCGCTTGACAGCCTGCGTGCGGCTCACCTAGTCTTGATCGTTAGTAATTCATAAACTTCATTATCTCCTGCCGAGTGATTTAGACACGGGTACGCGAAAAAAATTTCCTATGATCAAAGATGAACTGATGGAGTTAATCGGTGCGCGGCGCGCGCATGTCGGCGTGATCGGATTGGGGTATGTGGGCTTGCCGCTCTCGGTCGAATTTGCGCACAAAGGGTTTCAGGCGACGGGCTTCGAGGTTGACGCGGAGAAGGCCGCGCAGATCAATCGCGGCGAGTCTTACATCGGCGACGTGCGCTCCACGCTCGTCGCGGAACTCGTCGCGGCCAAACGCCTGCGCGCGACGACGGACTTCGCCGAGTTGTCGAAGTGCGACTGCGTGATCATCTGCGTGCCGACGCCTCTGCGCAAGACCAAAGAGCCGGACATCTCCTACATCCTCGCGGCGGCAGGCGAGATACAGAAGCACCAGCGGCGCGGCCAACTCATCATCCTCGAATCAACCACCTATCCCGGCACGACCGACGAGGTGCTGCTCCCGATGCTCGAAGAGCACGGCATGAAACTCGACGAGGATTTCCTGCTCGCCTTCTCGCCCGAACGCGTCGATCCCGGCAACCCGCAGTTTCAGACGCACAACATCCCGAAAGTCGTCGGCGGCTCCACGGACGATTCGACGGAAGTTGCCGCCGCCCTCTACGGCCAGATCGTGGAGAACGTCCATCCGGTTACCTCTGCGCGCGTGGCCGAGGCGGCCAAACTTTTGGAGAACACGTTTCGCGCCGTCAACATCGGCATGGCGAACGAGATGGCGCGCCTCTGCTACGCGCTCGGCATAGACACCTGGGAGGTGATCCGCGCGGCGGCGACGAAGCCTTTCGGCTTCATGCCCTTCTACCCCGGTCCCGGCATCGGCGGACATTGCATCCCGCTCGACCCGCATTATCTCTCCTGGAAAGCGCGCCAGCACGGTTTCGATTCGCGCTTCATCGGGCTGGCCGAAGAGGTCAACTCGCGGATGCCCGACCATGTCGTCACGCTCGTCGCCGACGCGCTGAACGACGAACGCAAGGCGCTCAAAGGTTCGCGCATACTGCTGCTCGGCGTGGCCTACAAGAAGGACGTTGACGACGTGCGCGAAAGCCCCGCGCTCTCCATCATCGACCGCCTGCGGGCGAAGGGCGCAGAGGTCAGTTATCACGACGAATACGTCTCCGAGATTCGCTTCGACGACGCGCACACAGAGAGCGCGGGCGAACCGCTCCAATCCATCGCGCTCACAGACGACGAACTCAAAGCCGCCGACTGCGTGCTCATCGTCACAGACCACAGCGCAGTTGACTACGCACGCGTCTGCGAACGCTCCACGCTCATCGTCGATACGCGCAACGCCCTCAACGGCGACCTGCGCCGGAAGAGTTGCGCGCGCATCATTCGTTTATAAACCGTCGCAAGTTACAAGTCCCAAGTCCCAAGTCTGAACACCTGCTGACTTGCGGTTTGGGACTTGTG